>NZ_JAUBRN010000032.1:0-78253 GCF_036701875.1 Microcoleus sp. MON1_C5
GAAGAAATGAGTTCACTATCTTCTTACACTTTCATTCTGGAAGCTTTATTCTATGCAGCTTCATATTAAATTGGTATAACTCACATCTTGCACCATTGTCAGCAACAGGCAAGATGCCTGTTCCACAAGAAAATTTATCTTTTGTGGAACAGGCATCTTGCCTGTTCATAAAAGGCTAATTGAGAATGGTGCAATATCTCAGCGGTAACGTACAGTTTGCCCCAGCCGCAATCGATCGTCGGATCGCAGCCAAAATTAACATCAAAGTCAGTACACTCAGGGATAGATATCATACCAAAATCTTATGGAAACTTTTCCGGCGGACGCTCAAGCGATCGCCAGCTTAGCTAACGGACAGCAGCAAGGTACAAAACAACTGGACAACAGCGAAATTCAAGAGTTCGATCGAGCCATGATGCGCCGCTGCATAGAATTGGCTCGCCGCGCTCTCGGCAAAACCGCACCCAACCCCCTTGTCGGTTCTGTAATTGTCCGAGACGGCAAGATTGTCGGCGAAGGGTTTCATCCCGGTGCCGGTCAACCTCACGCCGAAGTTTTTGCGCTCCGGGAAGCGGGGGAACTCGCCGAAGGAGCGACCGTCTACGTGAACCTGGAACCCTGCAACCACTACGGCCGGACTCCCCCCTGTTCCGAAGCTTTAGTTAAGGCCAAGGTGGCAAAAGTAGTGGCTGGCATGGTCGATCCGAATCCTTTGGTAGCTGGAACTGGGCTGGCCCGGTTGCGAGAGGCTGGCATTGAAGTGGTGGCGGGAGTGGAAGGGGAAGCTTGCCAAAAACTCAACGAGGCTTTTGTACACCGGATTTTGTACCGCCGGCCTTTTGGAATTTTGAAATATGCAATGACTTTGGACGGTAAAATTGCTACCAGTAGCGGCCACAGCGCTTGGGTAACAGGCGAGGAGGCTCGGAGCGAGGTACACCGGTTGCGCGTGGGCTGCGATGCTGTGATTGTTGGGGGAAATACGGTGCGTCTGGACAATCCTCTACTGACAAGTCACCAGCCTGATAGGAATAATCCCCTGCGGGTGGTGATGAGCCGCACTCTGGATTTGCCGAAGTCGGCTTGGTTGTGGGAAACCTCTGTGGCGGCTACTTTGGTGCTGACTGAACCTGGGGTTAACCCGGAATTTCAGGAATTTTTGATCGCCAAAGGGGTGGAAGTTGTGGAGCTCTCGCCTCTGACACCGACTAATGTTATGGCTTATTTGTACGATCGATCTTTTCTTTCTGTACTCTGGGAGTGTGGTGGCACTTTGGCGGCCGAGGCAATTGCTGAGGGTGCAGTTCAAAAAATTATGGCTTTTATTGCTCCTAAAATTGTCGGCGGCCAAGGAGCTCCAACTCCTGTAGGAGATTTGGGGTTTTCGGCAATGACTGATGCTTTGGCTTTAGATCGGGTTTCTTGGCGCGCAGTGGGTGCAGATTGTGTGGTGGAAGGCTATTTGAAAATTAAAGATTGAAAGTTAAAAGTGAGTCTTTCTAGTTTTTGATTTTTAACTCCTTTTATGGTTGAAATTCTGATTTGGAGTTTGATGGTTGGCAGTCTCGGCTTAGAGGCGGCGCTCGCGGGTGTATTGGTGAGCCGCGAGCAAGCGGCTGCGTGGCAAAAATACAACGAGGAGGAGGAAGTTTTGACTCGGTACGAATCTCAAGAGGATAATTTTAATGCGCCTGAAAATGCGCCCTCCAATGGCAATCCCAAACCCGCTCCTAATGCTGTTGATTTGACGGTTTGGGAGTACAAGATTGTGCGGGCTAGCAACGATTTGTTTCGCAATCCTGCGATTTTTCACAAGCTGTGCCGGGAAGAGGCGGAGGTTGGCTGGATTTTGCTCGAAAAGCTCGACGACAGGCGAGTGCGGTTCAAACGTCCGATCGCGCTGCGGGACGCCCCGAGGCCTAATTTACCCACCTTTGATCCTTACCGCACTCATTACGGCCCGATCTCGAATGCGATGAGTTGGGCTGCGGCGATCGTGTTTCTGAGCGCGATCGTGCTTCCCGCTGTTTTGGGCTATGCTTTGGTGTCTACTACTCTAACCAGAAGTCGCTCTAATTGGCCTCCGGCACCTGTTCAATCTTTGCCCTCTCCGAGGGGGTAAGAAACTAATAAGTGAAAGATCGGCCCAATGGAAGATGGAAGATGGAAGAGAGAATTGTTTGTTTTAATATCAAGTACGGTCAAAAATTTATAATTAGGTTTGTAGGGAGGACTTAAGTCTTCTCTTCTCTTAAGAGGGTGACAACAAACAATTATATTATAAGTCATTAACCGGACAGTATCTAACTGACAAACCCGCAGAATTATATTTAATTATAAATTTTTATTTAATTCTGCATTCTGTCTTCCACCTTCTGATTTAGACTGCCTTCGAGTGTAAACCCTCATGTCATAGAAGCGGCGTGGGAGAAGGAGCGGCAAGCAATCTCAAGTCATAATTTGTATCGCCTTGAAATTGAGAAACGCGGACGAAATAAGTCCCCTCCGGCAAAACCCCATTGCTGACAATTGTTTCTGAAGCCGTGCCTAAATTGTTAGACGAAGCAATAAGGTCGTCTGATCCAACTGCGCCGTTGCCGTTGAGATCTTGAATTAATTCAACATCAACATCTGCACTCAAACCGTCAACAGTTACACTGAAAAGGCTGGGAGTATTGAGGATGAAACTGTAAATGTCGGCTGGTTCAGCAGCTCCCACAAAATCGCTCGCCGTTTGAATTTCTGTCAGAATGCCCAGGCTTTTTGCTGCGTTCAAATTGTCTGCGGGATCGGGTAAAGTGATCAAAAGTCCTTCTTGTTGACCGAATTGAATGTAGTGGTCGATCGCACTTTTAACTGCGCCACTATTGACTGCTGCTGCTACCAGCGGATATTTTTCTAAATAAAAGCTGGGATCGAAGAAAACGCTGGGTTTGCGGTTTTCTAATTGGCCGGCTTTGAAGTAGTGTTCAAATGGGGTAAATTGATTTGCTTGGACTGCTGTCTGAACGTCGGGGTTGCTTGTTAGATAAAAATTAACATCGAAGAATGGGTTGGGGTTGCGTCGTTCAAATTGACCGTATCTGATAAAGTGGTCGGCGACTGAAACGCCATTGAGTTTGACTGATGCCGCTACATCTGTATTGGTGTCTAAATAATAGCTGGCGTCGAACAGGGCATTGGGGTCGCGATTTTCAAATTTGCCAATTTTTCGGTAGTGATCGAAGGGACTCGATACCGTGCCTCTGGCAACTGCTACGGCGACATCTGGGTTGTTTTCGAGATAAAATTTGCTGTCGAACAGTGTTCTGAGGGTTAGCATTATTAAAAAAATCTCTCTGGACTTTAGTCGGGAAAGTACACGATCGAGAATCCAGTTTACATCAAAGTTTTGTTTTGTGAGGATGTCTTAATTATGGCTAAATCTGGACTGATGGCAATGCTGCGCCACGCTGCGAGTATTGCTCAGAAATCAAGGGAAACGGGCATTCCGGCTGATGAACTGCTGGGGATGCTGAGCGCTGGCATTCCCAATTCTGCCCTATCTCGGCGCCGCTTGCTGCACGGGGGCTTAGCTGCTGCGGGGGCTGTCGCTGCTGCGACTTTTACCAGGGAGGGAGGGGGAGCTTTTGCTCAACAGGGCGGACGATCGCCCATTTTGGTTGTGGGTGCGGGGATTGCGGGTTTGACGGCGGCTTATCGCTTGCGCCAAGCGGGCGTGCGCGCCGATATAATCGAGGCAACTAACCGCGTGGGGGGGCGGATACGCACTATTCCCAAGGTGGCTGGAACGCTGATTCCGGCGGAGTTGGGGGGAGAATTTATTGACACCGGCCACACTAATTTAATCTCGCTGGCGACGGAATTGGGTTTGCGCGCGATCGACTTAGCCCAAGTGCAGAGTGGACTGGTGAAGGATACTTTTTTCTTTCAAGGGCGCCGCTTTTCTCTTGAGCAAATAATCGCGGAATTTGCGCCGCTAGCGAGTAAAATTAGTGCTGATTTGGAGACGGTTGGCGATGAAATTAGCTATCTTGATTTTACGGAAGCAGCGGAAAGATTGGACAATCTTTCGATCGCTGAATATGTAGACCAAGCTGAGACTAGCACGCTTGTCCGGCAGTTACTCCGCATTGCTTACACAACTGAATACGGTCGAGATCCTGAAGAACAGTCGGCGTTAAATCTGCTGTTTTTAATCGGTTCTGAGGCGGGCAGTTTTGAATTGTACGGCAACAGCGATGAGCGTTATCAAATTGACGGCGGTAATAGTCAAATTATCAACCGTTTGGCGGGTCAATTGTCGGGTTCGATCGAGGCGGGGACGGTTTTGGAAGCGATTACTCTTTTGCCGGATGGCCGCTATCGGGTAAATTTGCGATCGGGACAAAGCGCGTTCGAGCGCACTTACGAGCGAGTTTTGTTAACTTTGCCGTTCAGCACTCTGCGAGACGTTAGAATTAACGTACCTTTGCCCCAACCAAAGCGCAGGGCGATCGAGCAGTTGGGTTACGGTACTAATTCTAAGTTAATTACTGGCTATCGCAGCCGAATTTGGCGAGAACTTTATCGCTCGACTGCTTCTGTTTATAGCGATTTAGGATTCCAGAATACCTGGGAAGCTACGCCTTTTGCCCCTACTCCTAACGGTTTAGTTACTAATTTTACAGGAGGAAAGCAGGGTTTGTCGATCGGTGCCGGAACTCCAGAAGACCAAGCACAAAGATTTTTGAACCAATTTGAAAGAGTTTTTCCCGGAGTGAGAAATTTGCGATCGGGCAAAGCTGTGCGAGCTTATTGGCCCGGAGAACGCTTTTTCAAAGGTTCTTATGCCTGCTATTTAGTCGGACAGTGGACGCAAATGTACGGCGTTGAAGGCGAACGAGTTGGCAATTTATATTTTGCCGGGGAACACACTTCCCTGGAAAATCAAGGTTACATGGAAGGCGGTTGCGAAACTGGACAAAGGGCGGCTGTTGAAATTTTGCAAGACTTAGGTTTGATACCTTCTGCTGATGCTTTGAATGCTCGAACTGCGAGTAATTTGAACAATCGCCGTCCCAGCCGGAAAGTTCCCGGAGCGCGGAATCTTGGCAATAGAAAGCCGAGTATTAGATAATCTCGTAAGGTGCGCGACCCGGCGCACCCTACTGATCAGCCCAGACATATCTAAATCTTACAGTCAAGTTTGATGAAATTCTTGTGGGGTGGGCGTCCCGCCCGCCCAAAAATGCGATTTAGATGCCCAACAGCTTATGGCGTACAACTTATCAAATAATCTCGTCCGGGTTAATTCCCCGATCGCGCAAATATTCAGCCAGCCGTTCGGCCCGCTCACGTTCGCGATCGGCCCGCTGCCGTTCTGCTGCTAACTGTTCTACACCCCATAAAAGCAGATTTCCTGCTTCATCCCACCAGCGCAACCAATAGCCTGAACGCTGTTCTTTCTCCCCTCGCCACGTTCCTAAATACAAACCAATATCTGCCATCCAGTGGCGACCTTCCGCGTCGGGAAATTCTAATTCGTAATTGCCATTTTGCAAGCGATATACTTCCAGCAAGCCAGTTTCTGGGTCAAAAATGATGTAAGTTGGTACTTGCAGAATTTGTTCGTAAAAAAACCACTTTCCCGGAGGAAAAGTACGTTTGACAGAATATTCACCGCCGTCTGTTTCCGACAAGAATTCCATGACAATGGTGGGAATTTCTCCTTCCAAGTTTGGGGTATAACTTTTGCGGTCTCTTCTCGATTCGGCGGGCAGTACCGACGGTACATAAACCCAATCTGGTGCTTTGATTACTAACTCGCCGTTGACAGTAGCGCAAATGCCAAAGTTGCTGGCTATCAGCATTCGTGGCCCGAGCAATCCTCTCAGCTCTAAGATTTCTCGCAGTGCTCCAGCAATTAGCGGTTGACCTGTATTCTCCACTGGTTTTTCTTCTAATTGGAAGTCGTCTGGCAACTTCTCCCACGTTACGATCAGTTCTAACGTTTTTTGTCCTGGGTTATCTTGAGTAACGACCATGACTTTACTTTACTTTCTAAAGTTTGATGTCTTATCATAGCACAATGCAGCGTGAGCGCGACGCGCCATACATATAGATATGCTAGCCTCAATTTTAGCGACCTTATATTGTAGAATTAATTTTATTAATTGCCTAAAAAAGCATGATTTATTTACATTTAACAGTAGCTTTATCGATTTTCCTAATGCCCCCGATCTCAGCTCGCCCTTTGAGTGCATACTCTACAAATACAATTGCCCAAAACTCCGAAATTGACGAGCCGTTTTGCTACATGAAAACCCCCGACGGCAAAACAGTAGACTTGGGCAAGTTATGCGAGAAACAGCCATCTTTAGGAACTTCCCAAACTTGCATTCCCGGTGCCACCATCGCTGCCCAAGTGTCAATTGCGGCGACTAATTATGACGGCAACGTTTTCAGCGGTCAAGTCCTTAATCAAGGCTGCAAAATAATCAAGAATGTCAAAGTCAATTATGAAGTTTTGGACGAGTCAGGCAATTTAATTGACAACGGATTTATCTACGCTGAACCAGTTACTCTTGCACCCGGACAGTCAGCCGCCTTTCGGGGCGAAGTTGTCGCGGGGGCTAAGGTACAGGCTACTCATGCCGACGGTCAAGAATGATTTTAGATTTTAGATTTTAGATTTTAGATTGAAGAATTGGACAATGAACCCCACAGATGAATCCGTGGGCTTTCTATCCCGGATGCTTTCGGTGAAGAATGATTGTTGAGATTTGCCCGATCGCTGATATCATATTCAGGCTCAGATATCTCTATGACTTACGCAGAGATCCCCCTAAATCCCCCTTAAAAAGGGGGACTTTGAATAATAATCTTGTACCACCCTTAGTAAGGGGGGTTAGGGGGATCGAAGTTTGAATATTCTTGCAGAGATCCCCAAAAACAGAATTTGCGAGGGCAAAATATCTTGAAAACTCGATCGACATACTGGCAAATCTTACCCTACCTCCGTCCCCAAAAACAAACCATCGGTAAAGCATTAGCTTGTACCGTAGTATTTACCATATTTTGGCCGATTATAGCGTGGCTAGTTGGCGAAACAGCCAAATTTATAGGCAAAGGAGATTTACAAGGGTTCGCTCAAATTGCTGCACTCAGCGCCATTATATTTCTAATTCGCGGTACAGCCCAGTACGGTCAAGATACGCTGATGGCAAAAGCTGCTTTGACTATTGCTTTAGAAATTCGCAAAAAAGTCTACTCCCACCTGCAAAAACTCAATATCGGCTACTTTGAAACCGCCAAAACCGGAGATTTATCCTACCGCCTCACAGAAGATATTGACCGCATTGGCGAAGTCGTAAATAAATTTTTTCATCAGTTTATCCCTTGTGTTTTGCAGCTAATTGCCGTGCTGGGGTATATGATTTATCTCAACTGGCAATTAACTCTAGGTGCATTAATTATTGCACCGCTGATGGCTATCTTAATTGGTTGGTTTGGCGAGAAACTGCTAAGTTACTCGCGCCAAAGTCAAAATCGCATCTCTGATTTATCCGCTTTGCTGACAGAAGTATTCAGCGGCATTCGCTTAATCAAAGCATTTGTGGCTGAAGACTACGAAATTGCCCGCTTTGCAGAAGAAGCAGAACAAAACCGCCGCGCTAAGTATTTGTCAGAACGAATAAAAGCACTTCAGTTCGTTGTAGTTGGCTTTCTGGAAGCGATGAGTGTGATTTTGCTCTTTTTCCTGGGAGGTTGGCAAATTTCTCAAGGAAATCTTACAGGTACTGAATTTATCAGTTATATCGCAGGGGTGGCACTTTTAATTGACCCCATCGCTATTACAACTGCTAATTACGGGGATTTTAAGCAGGGAGAAGCTTCTAGCGATCGCATTTTTGAATTATTAGCCATTGAACCAACTGTAGTCGAAAAACCGGGCGCAATTGAACTTCCCCATGTTACAGGCAAAGTCGAATACCGCAACATTAATTTTGCCTACCCCTCTCAACCCGCCCTTGACAATGGGGGAAAACAGCCTCAACCCCCCCTTGATAAGGGGGGGCAAGGGGGGGTTCCGATTTTACAAAATATGAGTTTACTGGCACTTCCGGGAGAAATGATTGCTCTCGTGGGTGCATCCGGTGCGGGTAAAACTACTTTAGTAAATTTGCTACCCAGATTTTACGATCCGCAAGCGGGACAGATTTTAATTGACGGTATTGATATTCAAGATGTCACCTTAGATACTCTGCGGCGGCAAATCGGCATTGTACCGCAGGAAACTATTCTTTTTTCGGGTACGATTGCTCAAAATATCGCTTTTGGCCGATCTTATTATGAACTGAAAGATGTACAACAAGCTGCGGAGATTGCTAACGCTCATCAATTTATTAGTGAGTTTCCCGACGGCTATCAAACTTGGGTAGGAGAAAGGGGTGTAAATTTATCTGGGGGACAGAAACAAAGAATTGCGATCGCCCGTGCAGTTTTGCTTGATCCCAGAATATTGATTTTGGATGAAGCGACATCGGCGCTGGATTCAGAATCCGAAGGTTTAGTGCAAGAAGCGCTGGAAAGATTGATGCGCGATCGCACGGTGTTTATTATCGCTCACCGCTTGGCTACTGTGCGGAGAGCCGATCGCATTTTAGTTTTGGAAAAAGGCAGAATTGTCGAATCTGGGACGCACGAGGAGTTGCTGGAAAAGGGAGCTCGCTATGCTGGCTACTACGCTCAACAGTTTAGCTGATAAGCTGCGTTATTTCCTCGTTTCAAGGCTCTGCCTTTCTACGTTGGCAGTGAAAACGTCCGTCCTCAAAGTTTGGGGAATTAGGACGGACGTTCTTCATAAAAAAAATCTTTATTCAGATGTTTATATCCAACTAAAAACTTACCATATTTACTAAAAAATAGCCACCTTTCGTACCACTAAAAACTCTTCAAAATAGGTGTAAAACCCGCTTGACCATTACTTGTCATAGCCGGAAATTGCGCGTTAAAATATAGATAACTAACAAATAAATCGTGCTAACTATGAAAATACAATCCTCCGTCTTAGTCCACCTGGGATTTGGCAAATATGTTCGCTCCGATCGAGTAACAGCAGTAATACCAATTGAAGAAGAACGTGGGCCCGGTCGGCGCACTTTTGTGCACGTAGACGGCGAAGCAGACCCGATCGTTGCTTCGCGCGCGGAAGATACAATTGTGCGCGATTTGGTGCAGGAACCGCGCGAAATAACTCAAGCTCGCCAGCAACAAGAAATCCTGCAAGATTTGCTGGCAGATTTGAGCAATGTTAACGTCACCGTGCGCCGCATCAGCCGCGATGAAGGTGGACTCGATCTCGAACGTTTGGAGCGCCGCATTCGCCAAATTTTAGACGCCTAAAAAAGAAAGACCGCCCGGGCGGTCTTTTTTATTGTTGGTGTCGCTAAAAATTTTAAGTTGAGGGTTTCAATGTAATTTCGATGTCCGCTAAACCGGTGAGTTTTTCCACCGCTTGCTCTTCTTCAACTCGCGGTACAAAAATAGTTAAACCTCCCGGAACACACTCAATAGAAACCGGAGTCATGCCGATGATTTCGCCGTCTATAACTACTTTTTGAGGTGGATCGGCACTAATTGTTACTTTTTTTGCCCGCAAATAACCGATGTCGTCGCGATCCGTAGGATTGCCGCTCAAAGCTGTTTGCAATAGGTGATAAGAAGCTGCGATCGCCCCAGCTTTATTCTGAGGCGCAACCAGCGTCACGTCCAGCAAGCCGTCATCAAAAATAATCCCCGCCGGGCCTTGAGCTAAAATGGAAGTAGGCGGCGCTGCATTCGCCACGGTGACGGCCACAGCAGTAAGGCTGATAATTCTATCTTCGGTTTCGATTTCTGCTTCAAATCTTTCTAAATTGTTTAACTGTTTAATTCCTGAAAGAATGTAAGCCAGCATTCCCCAACGATTCTTCATTTCGCGATCGGCAAGTTCGACAGTTTCTGCCTCAAACCCCACTCCAGCTAACAAAACCATCGGCATTTCACCGTTGCAAATCGCCGCATCCACCACCCGCGTCAACCCTCCCAAAATATTTTCACAGGCGGTTTCAATTGTATTTGGAATGTCTAAAGCATTAGCAAAAGCATTAGCAGTTCCCCGCGAAATAATTCCTAAAGGAATATTTGTGCCCACAATCGCCCCAGCC
This sequence comes from Microcoleus sp. MON1_C5, assembly GCF_036701875.1. Taxonomy (NCBI): domain Bacteria; kingdom Bacillati; phylum Cyanobacteriota; class Cyanophyceae; order Oscillatoriales; family Microcoleaceae; genus Microcoleus; species Microcoleus sp. MON1_C5. The sequence continues at coordinate 10,191 of NZ_JAUBRN010000032.1, forward strand.
ACTGCGGACAAGGTGCCGTCGCCCCCGGAAGCAATAATTGCCTCAACTCCCCTAGCAACTGCTTCGCGGGCGATTTGATCTGCGTCTAATTCGGGGGTGGTCAGGCGAATGTCTAAGTCAATAAAAGGCTCTAAAAGTTCCTGAATTCTAGCTAAGTCTTGGTCGGGGTCGCTGTTACCGGCGACGGGATTGAAAATTAGGCAAGCTGAACGTTCCATATTTGGTAATAGGTAATGGGTAATAGCGAACCTGAAACCCAGGGTTTTTTTCCTTTGTATCGCAGTTTCGAGCGCCATCGCATCCCCCTTAATAAGATTCATTTTGACTGTTCTTATCCCCCCCTTATTAAGGGGAGTTAAGGGGGAGCAAGACTCAACTATAACCCTGATTTAGACATGGTTTTAACATTAAGTTAACACAAATGCCATGCCCGCTAAACTTCGACAACAACCCTCACCTATTTTTCCCAGGTTTAATTAAGACTTGACAAAAGTCCACTCTAAGACTTCGCGGGGAGCTTTGTGCAGCGCTTCCTTGATTTCCTTGTTGCTGTCGAACTTGACTTGATCCAAAAGGCACGCTTCGACGTTCACCGTAAACTTATCGTCTTCAAAAGGCCAAGGAGTTACAGTCACGAGTTCGTTGCTGTGCTGTACAATATCGTAGCGCTTGCCGTCCGGGCCGACACTAATTTCTAAAGCTCGTTCTCCGGCGGGTAACTCGCGGCTGCAAAGAATTAATGATAGCCGATCGCACCACTGGAAAAAAGCATAAGCGGCCTTAGCATCTTCCTCGGAAATTTGCAACTCTTTGCGCCATTTTTTTTGATTTTCCAGTTGTTCGTCCAAAAACTCGTCGAGTTCCTTCGACTCTCCCCGCTTTCCTTCATTGAGAAAGCTCATGTGCATAGAAATCAGCATTGCTACCCACCTACCGCGATATAGGGCATTCTGCGCCATGGCTTTAATTTTCGGCAGAGAAGTTTCCGTCTGCAAGGTAAAATCAAAGGGCGCGCCCGCTTCAGTCAAAATATTTTCTTCCCACTCTTTCTCCAAATCGTCGTGATGCGAAATAGCCGCTATGGTTTCGTAGAGGCGCACCGGAGATTTCGAGCGCTTCCACTGTCCGCCAAGTTGCGCCGCGAGTAAAGCGTGGGCGCGGTGGTAAATAATTTCCCAGCCGGTGGCGGTTAAGTTAGCAATCATTGAATTTTTCTCCTCAATTAAGTTAATACGAGTATTTTGTGCGAGCATTCGGCTCTCGATCCCCCCGGCGCCTTAAAAAGGGGGGAACCGGAATCGGTCAAAGTCCACCTTTTTAAGGGCGATCGAGACTTACAGAAAAACGAAACTTAAATCACAAAAGGTTCGATCGAGATATCCTGCCATTTCCCCTCAAATCGTTCGACAACCAAAGGTCGGATGCGGAACTTCGGGGGACACCCATCGAGAACATCAATCCGCAAACACGAATAAGGACGGCGCTTGTGGGAACCTTGACCGCTGCGGCCGACAAATAGCAAAGATTCCGCTACCCGCCGGCTGGCTGTTTCGGAACCAGACTGCCGCCCCAACCGATAAGCTTCAGGACTCAATGCTTCCTGCAACATCGGCCCTTCCGGGCGCTGGCGGCGGAGACTGTGGCCGCTTCCCCCGCAGACAATCCAATTAATCCCAGAGTCGCCGTGTCCGGTATTTCCAGTCCGCAGATATTCCAAACAGTGAGCGTGGCCAGTCAGCACCAAATCTACTAGCGGACGCCCCCGCGCCACTTCCCCAACTGCATCGGCCACCCCGTCGAGCACCTCGCGCAATCGCAACCGAACCGCCAAAGTTTGAGCTTGATTCCACTTTGTCGCCTCTGTGACGTAGGGGGGGTGGTGCAGGTAAATTACCCGCCCCCGCACCTCGGAATCGCGCCAAGAGTCAATCAGCCTTTTTTTCAGCCATTCGAGCTGTTCAACGTCGGTGGCGGCTGTTCTGTCGGGCGACAGTTGTTTGTCAATATCCATCAACATTTCGTCAACTTGCTCTAATTTGGCGGCCAAGTCGTCTAGCTGTTCGGCTTCCTCGGGAATTTGGGGGTTGAGCCGATCGCACATTTCGAGCATTGCCAATTTTTCTTGTTCCAATTTCTGGCGATCGAGTTCCAAATTCTGGCGGCGAATGTCGCCCTGTTTGGTTTTCGGGATCGGTAACGGTTCGTTGAAGGTGTTGGAGTCGAGGGCGAAGAAGTCGATGCCGCCGCTGCGGAAGGTGTAGTAGCGGTTGGGTAAGCGGGTAAAGCGTCCGGGTTGGTAGCGGAGGCAGCGGCCTGTGCTGGTGCTGGCGGTGTAGTGGGCGTCTAGGTGGCGATCGAGCTCTCCCGGCATTTTGTGAGCTTTGAGGTAGTCGAGAAAGGCTTTGGCGTAGGTGTTTCCGCGATCGGAACCGTGCCAGCCGACATCGAGATCCAACTTGGAACCCAACAGCCGACGCAGCGGCAAAGCTGTGGCCGACAGAATGCCGTAGACTATCGGCAAGTCGTAATAGTCGTGGTTTCCCGGTACGGGCAAAAACGGAAAGTTAAACACCATGCGATCGTAGGCAATGCGAGAGGGATGCTCGCCGCCGACTATAAATTCTCGGTAGGGGCGAATAAAGTTTTGCAAGTAATATTCGCTGGAACCGACGAGATAAACTACATCGCCCGTGTGGAGGACGAAACGGCAAGTTTCGCGCTCCGAGAGCATCAGTTCGGCAATCTGTCGCTGGGGATTGTAGCCGCGGTGATTGCCCGTGCCGCTGTCGCCTGCGACTAAAAACGAAAACTCTGGAGAGTCGGTGGTTTGAGATTCCAAAACCATCCGAGTTTGGTCGATTCCCCGATCGACGATCGAGTGTTCTTGCCACCGCACCCGCTCTTTCATTTTGCGGATTTTGACTGTTATTTGCGGGTCGGAAACGAATTTCAATTCACCTCTTCTCCAAAATTGCTGAGTTCCTAGTTATTAATATTGCAGCGATCGGGCGAGTTTTTACCTCTCTCTAAAAGCTGAAAATCGAGGCGCGGGTGGTCAGAAACCTGGTTTTTTAGGAGAATACAGGGTTACGACTGACATCTTGTCGCATTCTCTTTAACCCGCCGGGGGTTTCAACCCCCGTCTGACAGCGAAAGTCGGTTTTAACCGACTGAAAAGCTGATAGGAAAAGGCTTTTAGTCCTATGCAAGAGGACTTTCGCTATGAGACAGGGGTTTCAACCCCTGGCGGTTATTGGAAGTGGTGCAAGATGTGAGTTACCACCGATAGCAACGGCAAAAAACCCGGTTTCTTTGGTTTTGATGCGATCGCCCCGTATCTAAACTCAAATAAGGGTTTGTACGAGGCGGTGCTGTTTGTTGTTGCCGAAGATGAGGGAATCTCTCAAGGAGTTGGGAAGATAACACTAACAATGCCAGCAAACTACACCGAACTCGAAATTATTTGATCGATCGTCCGAAAGCAGAGGATATTGGTGGGGCGATTAATGCTGCCCTGAAGGCGATCGCCGATGAAAATGAGGAACTCGGCGGCGCTTTGCCTAGAAATTATAACAGCTTGGAAAAACCGATTTTGCGGGAGTTGTTGAAAATCTTAAATCGGATTCGCCGAAAGAATATTACTGAGGATGGCTTTGGGGAAGTTTATCTGTATTTCCTAGGGAATTTTGCTCAGAAAGAATGGCACAAAGGCGGAGATTTTTTTACTCCAATTTCACTGGTAAAGCTGGTTATCGATGTAATAGAGCCGAACTAGGGGCGAATTTTAGACCCGGCTTGTGATGGGGAAATGCTGGTTTCGAGTGCCTCAATAAAAATTTGGGTTAACAAAAAGGCATTAGGAGAGAGTAATTCTCGCAGTTTGGTGTTTAATTAAATTGAGAGTATGAGCTTTAGTTTTACCTAGTTAATAGCTGACACAATTCTCAAAAAAACGAATAAATTAATCGATATTTATTCACCAGTTTTTAACTAGAATTGCTTCTAATCCTTATGTTGGCGTCAAATATAGGTTAAGTCAACTGGCTGTGCAAATTATGCACAATTGTGTCCCAGTGAGCCATTCAGCTTGTGCCCAGATGTCTAGTGTTTTTGCGAAATAGTTTTAAGGTTCTGGACTGGAGGGATTAAACCCCCTAATCCTTTCCTCCCCGCAACTATTGCCGAAGAGTGTTCAGGTTTTATTTTATAATCTTAATCAACACTCAAGGCATCGAACCACTGTAAAATCCGATTCCATGCCCACCACCGATCGCTATCAGCAAATTGATGCTGACAACGTTTACTACTGATATGCCCAACATGGCCGCCGTAGGCTGTCACCACTAATTCTAAGGCAGGATTGTTCGCACTAATGGCTTGCAACTCAGGGACAAGTACCGGGTCAAACATCGGATCGTCGGCTGCATAAAGGATGAAAGTGGGTTTTTTGAGGTGAGGCAAAATGTGTAGAGCGCTGCTAGCGTCATAGTATTCTTCCACAGAGGAGAAACCTAACGGGCCAATTACCAGTTCGTGGTCAAAGCCCCAAATGCTGTTGGCGCGTTCAATAGCGGCAGGATCGATCGCCCCTGGATGCGTTTTAGCGATGTTTTTTGCTAGTTTTTTTAACTGTCGCGCGATCGCCTTTTCTAAAAATTTCCCCCACTCATCTTTAACTAGATAAGACAGAGAACGGTTCGAGTCCAAGCTGGGGCAAATAACCGCCGCGCCTGCTAGTTCTGACTCTTCGATCCCTAAGTCAGGCCCCCAATCTGCGATCGTCTGAGCTGATTTTACGGCCCACAAGGCTAATTGTCCGCCCAGGGAATAAGCCGTGAACCAAAAAGGGGCGGGACATCCCATTTCTTTAGCAGCGGCAGCAATCCGAACGAAATCTTCGCCTTCGTATAGGCCATCAGAAGTCAGGGTGGGAGAGAGTTGGGCAGTTTTGCCGTGAGCTCGCCAGTCAAATAATACCACTGCACAGCCTTGGGCATAGGCTTTACGGCCTAGTAGCTTCAGATACCATTGATTATCCAGATCGCCAGTAATGCCGTAAGTGCCGACAATGGTATATCGGGGATTTTCGGGGATGGCAACCCAGCCGAAAATCGGGACTCCACAGGCACCAGTAAAGATGTGTTCTCGGTAAGGGGGCTCTGGGTAAGGGATCGTCTTTTCCCAACCGCGACTAGCCCTTAATGCGGTGTACAACGTCATTAATAGGCCGTTGTTGAGCAGCCAAGGTGGAGTATAGGCAATGGTCATAAGCGAATGTCGGAAATGTCTGTCTCGTTGGTGGGATTTTTTTACTTGACAGGTTGGCTATTCTAGCGAATAACCCTGAAAATCGCAATACTTTTTGAGTAAATGCACTCAAGGGCGAAGTCAAGCCAAAATAATAAACAGGACTTACGCAGGCACGCTATATGTAGCGTGCCAGTGTTTAAGCGATCGCTCTCGATTGGTCTGTGGCCCAAAAGTTGTTCGGGATGGAATGAGAAGAGAATTTAAAGCAGGCTCAAGTTAAATATTTAGCGCAACCCCGAGTGCATTAATAGTTCCAAGAAGGACGAGCGTACCGCAAAAATTACCCGAAGCGAGGGCAAGGAATGATAAAATTCCGAAGCCGCAATTGTTGCCCGAACAATACAAAGCGATTGAGTCAGCAATTGATGATTTACCCGAGTATACTCCCATACCAAAAATTAACCACGAATGGACTCGTCATTCAGTTGAGTACAGGGAAAGACTTGCTAAAGTTCCACCAGGCGGTTCTTTGTATGAAAGCTACGCCGATGCTTTCAAGCGACAGTATCCGGGAAAACCGAGCATGACTGTTAAAGAAAATCACGGCGGCACTCATATTCATCCTTATCTCAACCGCGTTATTTCAGCTCGCGAAATGGCGAGATTGCAAAGTTTCCCGGATTCATTTATTTTTGAAGGTTCAATGAAAAAGGCAATGTGGCAAATTGGAAATGCCGTGCCGCCCCGTTTAGTAGAGTGTATCGGCTTGGCACTTATTTCATATTTGAATGATATGGCTGTGAACAAACCTAGTAAAGTTACTCTTCCAGGCCAAGCCTAAGAATTAGCAAATAAGATATTACTGATTTTCCTCGCGACGCTGAACTTTTAATAATATATTACTGGCAAACTTTGGTGTACCTGCTTTTTCACCTAAAAAATTAATTAATTCACTAAAAGTCTTTGGGGGATTTTTGTACTTTTGAGACTGTTGCTGTAATAAATCAACTATTGAGTCCGGGTATTCGTCCAATAAATCGCTCAGAAACTCATCGGGCGACTGTGCTATAATGTTCCAAGGAGCTAGATCGTTTTCTCTAAAATCCTTGAGATTATTGGTGACAATGATATCAGCTCCAGCAGTTACGGCTGCGGCAAGAACGTGACGGTCTTTAGGATCGTTGGTCATTGCTTGCTCTAGTGCGACAGGCACTTCAACCATTGCTTCAGGAAAGGCTATTTTGATTGTCCTTTCAAGATTCTTTGCTTTCTCCTGCGAAAGTGTTCCTCCTTTAACAAGATTGCCTATTACTTCACCAATGATTTTCTGAGACCAATATGGTAAATACAAATCTTCATCAGCAGTGGAAAGCAGAGTATCGCGCAAATACATCGGGAAAAGGACGCAAGCATCAAGTACAACACGCAGCTTAGTCATATTAAAGATTCAATTAGTCCTATTCCTCGTACAAGCCAGCTTCTTCAGTCATCTCGATTAACTCGTCTAATAATTGGCGTCGCTGAACTTTACGCTGTTGCTTGTAGGTCATTAAATCTTGAAAAAGTATGCGTCGGCGCGAACCAACTTCAATATAAGGAATTGCTCCTTCATCTAGCAATTTGACAATGAACGATCGCGATACATTTAGGAAATCGGCAGCTTGATGCACCGTCAGTTCGCGATTGTGAGTTACTATCGATACAGCTTGACCCGATGCCATTGCGCGCACAATTTGACCCAACAAATTGTAAACTGATTCGGGAATGAGAATTTCTTCTCCATTACTTGCCACTAATTTTACTTGTGCAGATTCGATGCTGAGAATCTGCTGTAATTTTTTTATAGCTTCTGTTTCTTGTTCGGTAATTAAAACCGATTCTGGCGAGGGTTTTTGTTTCAACATAGTCTCTCTTGTGATGTGTTTTTCTAGGATTTACGGTTTCATGCAGCCTGAAATAATCATTCTATCTTCTTAATTGCTGGCAATGGCTTACCTTCAGCTTCACAGCTTTCGATTAGTAACTCTAGTACCTCTCGCCCATTGTAGATAGCTTCTTCATAAGAATCTCCGTGAGTTACCGGCTGCATTACATCCTCAAATTCAGGCAAAAATACGACAAAGCATCGATCTTCTTCTGACCATTGGATAACAACTGTATATTTCATAGTTCTGTCTCCTCTGCTTCGATCTGCCTAAGCACCTCAATTGTTTCGTTGACTAACTTCTCTAAATATAGTTTAGCATCATTTCCGTCTTTACCAGCTATGATAATAGCCTTGGCTAATTTAGGATGCTTCTACTTACTATGACTGCCTTTTGCTGGTTGGCAAACGAATCCTGCTTTTAGCAATATGTTTTTCAATTCTCTAATCTTTTTAGGCATTATGCAATCATTAATGTATTTACATAAAAAAGTCTGTTATCAGATACACAGCCTTTGAAAATTCAGCCTCATCTTCTAAAAAATCGTCTGTATGTTCTGATAGCCTCTCAACAATATCTCTCTTGCGAGTAGAAAATTCATATTCTTGTTTTTCATCCGTTGTTATATGGTTGAGTTGTGTTATCTTGTTGAGTTTTGTATTAAAATTGTCAATTAATTTCTCACATGAGTCAGCCGAGGTAAATATCTGAGAATTAGTCAACTGCATTTCTAATGGGATTAGGCCCTGAAAAGTTTCTAATTTAATTAAGTCTGCTTTTATGTCTTCCATTTTTTTTAGCTTGTCTAGTAGTGTGGCATAAGATTTGTGTTTTCTAAAATCTTTGATATGAGATTTGTTTTCGTTGGCTATCGTAGAATTGCTGAGTAATTTGCGATAAAGTACGTGAATTGCAGCTTTTTCTCTATCGGAGTTCATTTTTTTATTATTTGCTTCTGCTAATAATTGCCCAATTATAAAAGTAGAAACAGGAATAACTGATGATAAAGAGCCAGGAAGTGGGTGAATCAAAAGTAGTGGAAACAAGAACGGAAAAACAAGCACTGAGAATGAAGGTATAAGAATTTTATATTTATCATTTATTTTTTTAAAGCAATTAAAAAGATTCAGCCTGTATGCCAGGAAAAGCCCAGGTAAAGTAAGCCCAAATAAAGCTGAAATTAATATATCTTCTGAATTAGGAAGGTTCGTTTGAATCATATAAATATAAATTACAACAAATGGAAGCCAGAAATTCAAAATCTTCTGCATTGCTACATATATCTATGATAACTCGCAACATCTCAGACGAGATGACCTAAAGCGGGCAGAATCTTATGTTTCGATCGACTCATCTGGCAATTGTCAGTCTCTGCGGACGATCGGTCTACAGACGATGTGTCACATATCTGGAAAGTTCGATCGCCCGAAATTCCCCATCCCGACTCAAGACGGATGCCTCGCAGAGGTACAATAGGACGATCGCACTCTCCAATCTTGAATTTACCAATTATTTATTATATAATGGTGAAAAACCTTGGAGGCAATAATGAGTAAGTTGTTGGTTTTTAAACCTAATATTACCCCTGGGGACATGGACCCCCACTTCTGGCCCGATTTCGCTACGTTTTTTAAGGCTCCCTATGCTTTTGCATATGAAGATACCTGTTTTTATTATGCTTTATCTAAAGATATTCCCTTTAACCTTCTAGCTATAGAAGAACAAAAATCTAAATATACAACCCTAGAAGACTGGATTAAAAATAAGTTTAAAGCAACTGATATTCGCCCTTCAGTGAATCAAGCTGGGAAATTTTATAAACGTATGTGGCATCCATCAGATTATCTATTGCCAGAATTACTTATATCTAATCCAGAAAGCTATACCCAATCTCTTGTGGTAATTGAACTATTGATAAAAAAAATGAATGAATTATTTTTGACCATAGAACCCACACAGAAAAATGTTCATGTGTTTGGACTTAAAATACGCGAATTATTACTACTTGCTTGTATGGAAGTCGAAGCCTCTTGGAAAGGAGTATTAAAAGAACACGAATACATTAAAAACAGTAAACAACCCTGGAATACCAAGGATTATGTAAAACTCTTGGAACCTATGTGCTTAGCTAATTATAGCTTAGCTCTTAGATCGTATCCAAATTTTCCTCATCTTCAACCTTTTAGTTCCTGGAATCCAGATCAAGCTACCCAATCACTTTATTGGTATAATGCCTACAACAACACCAAACATGACCGAGAAGCATCTTTACATGAAGCAACATTACTTCATGCGATTCACTCTGTTGGTGCTGTAGTTGTGATGTTCTGCGCTCAATTTGGAATACCCCAAAAGCAATCTTTGTTTGATATCGTTATCTCTACCTTCGATATCTCTTTGGAACCTTGCCCCCAAAGGTTTTATATTCCTTTCAGGACTAGAGATACAGCGAACCCCGAGTTTAGTGATAGTAAATACTGTTTCTAAGTGGACAAAGATACAAATCTTGTCGAGCTTGACAAATATTCTAATTTAGAATAAAGAGTCAAGGCAGTCTTGTCCGGTGGTTGGGGAGTAGCAAATTTGACGCCCGATCGCCCGAAATTCCCCCTCCCGACTCAAGACGGATGCCTCGCAGAGGTACAATAGGACGATCGCATTCCCCAACTCCCACCGTGATAGAGCGCTACACTTTGCCCGAAATGGGCAACATCTGGACTGAAACCGCCAAACTGAAAAGCTGGCTGCAAGTAGAAATCGCTGTCTGCGAAGCTCAAGCCGAACTCGGCTACATCCCCGCCGCCGCAGTCGAAGAAATCAAAGCTAAGGCTAATTTTGACCCGAAACGAGTCCTCGAAATTGAGGCGGAAGTCCGCCACGACATGATCGCTTTCTTGACAAATGTCAACGAATATGTAGGCGATGCCGGCCGCTACATTCACCTCGGCTTAACCAGTTCCGACGTGCTCGATACTGCTTTGGCGCTGCAATTAGTCGCTAGCGTCAATATCTTGTTAGAACGTGTCGAAGAATTGAGTCAAGCTATTCGCTATCAGGCTCAACAGCATCGCAATACCGTCATGGTTGGCCGATCGCACGGAATTCACGCCGAACCCATCACCTTTGGCTTTAAACTAGCAGGATGGCTGGCAGAAGTCTTTCGCAACCGCGACCGATTAGTGAATTTGCAATCGTCGATTGCAGTCGGCAAAATCTCCGGCGCAGTCGGAACCTATGCTAATATTGACCCGCGAATTGAAGCGATCGCCTGTCAAAACCTCGGACTCGAACCGGATACCGCATCCACTCAAGTCATTTCGCGCGATCGACACGCCGAATACGTCCAAACCTTAGCACTCTTAGCAGCATCGATCGAGCGTTTTGCAGTAGAAATCCGCAACCTGCAACGCACCGACGTTCTCGAAGTCGAAGAATTCTTTTCCAAAGGGCAAAAAGGCTCATCCGCCATGCCCCACAAACGCAACCCGATTCGATCGGAAAGACTCACAGGGATGGCAAGAATCGTCCGCGCCAACGCCGTCGCAGCCTTAGAAAACGTTGCACTTTGGCACGAACGAGACATCTCTCACAGTTCCGTAGAACGGATGATTTTGCCCGACAGTTCTACAGTAACTCACTTCATGTTAGTAGAAACCACAGACTTAGTAAAACACCTGCTAGTCTATCCCGAAAATATGAAGCGAAACATGAACCTTTACGGCGGAGTCATCTTCAGCCAGCGCGTCATGTTAGCCTTAGTAGAAAAAGGCACGAGTCGCGAAGACGCATACAAAATTGTGCAATCTTGTGCTCACGAAGCTTGGAACAAACCGGGCGGCAATTTCTACAATTTAATTGCTAAGGACGATCGGGTAACAGCTAAGATGACTACCAAAGAAATTGATGATTGTTTCGATCCGCAGTATCAATTGAGGCACTTAGATTTAGTGTATCAGCGCTTGGGAATTTGAGGACAATTAACAATTAAAAATGACTCAGAGAGAGAAGAGAGCGAGCGTTCTCGCGCTTGTCCCACAGTCCGCCGGGGGTTAAAACCCCCGTCTCATAGCTAAAGTCGGTTAAAACCGACTGAAAGACTCATAAAATAAAAGTTTTAGACAAATATTTCAGTCCTCTTCAGAGGACTTTAGCTATGAGACAGGGGTTTCAACCCCTGTCGGTCTGGCGGGCTGGCAGACAAGACGAAAAGCGCGAAAATTCCCCAAGATATGAAATGTAAAAAGTCTATTAAATATCCACTTAACAGAGCTATGAAATTAAACCGATTTACAAAATATTTAATGGTATTCGCTCTAATATTACTATCTACAACCACACTGAATTATACAACGTCGATTCGCGCCCAGGAGCCGCCACAAGTGCAAATTACCCAACCAGAACCAAACCCAGTATTACCTGAAAGTATTTTCATGAGTCAACTTCCCCGTTCCGCACGACTGGTTGACATCCGCACCGTAAATCCCAACATTCGCCTGGATATCCGATACGCCACTACTAACAATTTCTTAAAACGAAAACTTTACCCTATATCGAAATGCGCTTTGAGAAGTTCTGTGGCTCAACAGTTAGGGCTAGTTCAAACAGATTTGGAAAAAATCGGATTGGGTTTGAAAGTTTACGATTGCTACAGGCCTTTCTCTGTCACTAAGCAAATGTGGCAAGCTTGGCCAGATCCGCGCTATGTTGCTAATCCTGCGAGGGGTTCGCGGCACAATCGCGGTGCTGCTATTGATTTGACTTTAGTCGATCGCACTGGCAAAGAATTAGAAATGCCCACACCTTACGATGATTTTACCGAAAAAGCTCACGGAGATTATCAAGGCGGCAGCGCCGAATCTCGGAAAAATCGTCAAGTGCTTAAGGATGCCATGAAAAAACACGGATTTATCGGTATAACAACTGAATGGTGGCACTTTGACTCTGAAGATTGGCAGAAATTTGCGATTCTTGATATATCGCTTGGAACGATTCCTTAATTATACTATTTATTAAAAGTCGCCGCTCCGGGTAGGGACACGGCAGTGCCGTGTCCCTAAATATGTCAGAAAAATTATTGCAGTTTTACCGAAAATTCGTATTCGTATCCTCGGAAATTAGAGTCTAATTGTAATGTGTAACTGCCTGTTACTGGGACTTTTCCAGTCCACTCTGTTTCATTGCCTTGATAAGGATCTCCGGCTAAAAGCTTGCCACCGGGAGTGATAATTTGCGGGAAAACTTCTTGCCGATTCCTAACAGTCATTGTTTGACCTTTTCTAACGCGAATCCGGTAAGAGTGGCTGCCGCCACCGATAATTCTACCTTTGACGATGGCCTCATCTCCTCCCGGCAAAAAATTAATCGGCTGGTTGACGTTAGAACAACTGCTTTCGGTGCGTCTTTTCGCAACCCAACCGGGAACTGGATCGGTAATTCGCAGCCAACCGTTTTGTTCTTCGGCGACTGAAACAAAGGTATTATTTTTGAGTTTTCCTACAATTTGGCTGCCCCTTACTTGGGGGCTCGATCGCACATTTAGCGGTGGATTCGGATCGCTGACTACAGCCTGACTGATTTTGCAACCCGAATTGGGCGGTGTGACAACTACTGGCTCAACTTTTCGCGGGGAGACTCCTGCAACTAGCGAGGATTGAACAGGCGGGGTTTTTGCAGGTTGGGGTTGGGATTTCGGAGATTCTGCCGCCTGGGTTTGTGCTTGCAGAGATTTTGGTGGCCGAGATTCAGGGTTGTTCGTCGGCCCTGCAATCTGGTTTCTGGTGGATGCCGGGGATTCTGCAAGGGGAAGATCGGATTGTTTCATGGCACCCGACTGTATAGTTGCAACAGCCACTCCCACCGCTGTTGCCAGTCCTGCTAAGCTTACTGTGATGATTTGACGCTTGGTAAATGACATAAAAAACCCTCTCTGTATCTATACTAATAATTTTTGTTTGGGAGTTGAGGCGATCGCCAGTTAATTTATAGTGGAAATACTTAGTGCGAGCCGCTGGGTCAGAATTTTTCTATAAAATTTTACATGGATAATTGTCGCAATAATTTGAGTCAATATATACTGGACGCCTATACTGATGGTAATCTTGCTCTGGGTTATTTGCGCGCAAATTTGCGAAAGTAAGCGTTCAGCGCGAGGTACATAAAATGTCAAAATTGATTCCTCTGAGATTACAACCGCCTCGCGATCGATTGTTGGAGAAGGTGAAGCAGGAAGTCCAAGCAGGCCTGGCGCAGTCTTTGCACGCCGCTGTACTGGCTAACCTCAGTCAAGACTCGTCGCCTCTTGGTGTTAACCGCTGTTGGGATGTGGAAGTGAAAGCCGGCAACCGTCCGAGTTTTCGGCTTCCTCCCAAAGCCAGCATGGCTAAAGTATTCGATCGCAGCGGCGGCAAATTGGTAATTTTGGGAGCGACGGGTGCAGGCAAAACTACGACGCTGCTAGAATTAGCTCGCGTGTTAATTTCCCGCGCCCAAAAAGATGCTAGTTTGCCAGTACCAGTGCTGTTTGAACTCGGATCGTGGAAAGCAGAATCCGGGGCGATCGCAGATTGGTTAATTGCTCAACTTCAGTTCAAATACGGCATCTCTCCTGGTGTCGGCAAAAAATGGGTCGCCGAACAAAAATTGCTGCCTCTCCTCGACGGCTTGGACGAAGTGGAAACCCACCGCCAAAATATCTGCATTCAAGCAATCAATCAGTTTGTTGAAAGCGAATTTAAACCCAAACATTTAGTAGCTTGCAGCAGTTTTGAAGCTTACAAAAACTGCGAAAGTAGATTTCGCCTGCAAGCCGCAGTTTTATTGAAACCTTTAACAGAAACTCAAATTCAAAATTATCTGCTAGAAGCTAGAAGTCGCGAACTTTGGTACAGCATAGAGCGCGAGCCGGAGTTGTTGAAAATAGCAAAAGTTCCCTTGCTTTTGAGCATGATGGCTCTGGCTTACGACGATATTTTAATCGAAGCTTGGAAGCGGATAACTTCTGCTGAAGAACAGCGCAAATATCTGTTAACTGCCTATATTCGCCACCAAATCACCGGACAAGTCAAGCAGTATCCCAGAGGTAAAGAACTGCGGCCGGAACAAATTCGCCACTGGCTGGGCTGGTTGGCCAGAAGAATGGAACAGCAAGGAATTCAAGAATTTTACCTCGATCGCATACCGTCTAGCTGGCTGCAAACAGCCCATGAACGGCGCAAGTATCAGTTTGGAGTTAAGCTGGTTGGCGGGCTGATTTGGGTAATTTTGGGATTAATTGCCAGCCTAGTCTCCGGGTCGATTTGGGGATTAATTGCGGGCGCTGTTGCTGCGGTAATTAGTGCTTTGTTGCCGGGACTTCCCGGGATTGAAAGTTTTATATTGCGCCTGGTGCTGTGGTCGAACGGCTACATTCCTTGGGATTACAAGCGTTTTCTCGATGCTGCGACCGATCGCTTGTTGCTGCAAAAAACGGGCGATCGGCGCTACCGATTTATTCACGATTTACTGCAAAAACATTTGTCGGAAATCTAAATGCCGGAACTTGACAAAAACAAATATAATGGATGTAACTGTGAAGGAGATTCCAATATTCGACAAGCAAAAGGAAACTCAATGACTGTAAAATTCATTCTGAGCGAATACGTTGACAAAGCAATGGCTCAGGCTATGTATGACCAACTTGAAGATCATAGCTTTGTAGGTAAAATTCCCGTTTGCAAGGGAGTCATCGCCTTTGGTTCCACTTTAAAAGAGTGTGAAAATGAGTTGCAATCAACTTTGGAAGACTGGATTTTGCTAGGGTTGAAATTGCGACATCGCTTGCCCGTCATTGACAATATTGATTTAAATATGGGATAGCTTGTCAACTACCACACACTCATCCTACAAAAAAGTTGGCGGTATTTTGGCCATTTGAAATAGCTGTTCCGCCGTAAATTCTAATCCCTCAAAAAGTGGATCTTTTAATAGGGTATCTCCCCTATAAGTTTGCGGTGGTGCATCGGGGTAAAAAACTGTAATGCTTCTCGCCTTGCTATCTACTATCCAAACCCGCAATACCTTAGCATCTAAATAATCTCTCGCTTTAGCAGCTAACTGACCGAAAGTTTGTTCTGGTGAAATAATTTCTATGACTAATTCCGGGACTACAGGACAGGCTTCATCTTGATTCCAGTCAGGAGATAAGCGTTGGTAAGAAACATATAAAAGGTCTGGTACTGGCACCCAGTCTCGCCCGTGGCGGGTTAATTTCACCGCCCATTCTACACCAATTTCTCCCCGTTCGTCACCCCACTGTTCGAGGAGTTTTATTAGGCTTCTGGTGAGGCGAGAATGAAATTTTTTAGGTGACATTTTCGGTACTGCTTGCTCGTCAATAAGTTCGTAGGTAATATCGCCTTCTCCTTCGGGAAGAGCGAGAAACTCTTCCAGAGTGAGTTGAGTTTTTGTCTGGAGCATAATATTCCTCTGCTGTGGGCAGGCAAGTTAGTATTATTTTAACTTCCATATTCATTGACATAATACAAATGTTATGATAAAGATTGGCCAAAACTCAGGTTTTAACTGTCAAATTTGCGATCGCATCCTCATCCACACCCCCAAAAGGTTAAGATTCTAATCTGACCCTCCTGCAATCATTGCTTCACCTCCTATGGCAGAAACCTTATTGTTCAACGCCCTCCGCGAGGCGTTAGACGAAGAAATGGCCCGCGACTCCGCTGTATTCGTACTCGGCGAAGACGTAGGTCAATACGGCGGTTCCTATAAAGTCACCAAAGACCTTTACAACAAATACGGCGAACTTAGAGTGCTCGACACCCCGATCGCCGAAAATAGCTTTACAGGCCTAGCAGTAGGCGCAGCAATGACGGGACTGCGACCGGTCATCGAAGGCATGAACATGGGCTTTTTGCTGCTGGCCTTCAACCAAATTTCCAACAACGCCGGAATGCTGCGCTACACATCTGGCGGCAACTTCAAAATGCCAATGGTAATTCGCGGGCCAGGCGGCGTGGGCCGGCAACTCGGCGCGGAACACTCCCAGCGCTTAGAAGCATATTTCCAAGCTGTACCGGGTTTGAAAATAGTTGCCTGTTCGACTCCCTACAACGCCAAAGGACTCTTAAAATCAGCCATTCGCGACGATAACCCCGTTCTATTTTTCGAGCACGTTCTTCTTTACAACCTCAAAGAAAATTTGCCAGAAACAGAATATTTAGTGCCGCTGGACAAAGCAGAAATTGTGCGATCGGGCAAAGATGTCACAATCGTGACTTATTCCAGGATGCGGCACCACGTCATGCAAGCCGTGCCCGCCCTGGTAAAAGAAGGTTACGATCCAGAAGTAATCGACCTCATTTCTCTCAAACCCCTGGACATGGAGACGATCGGCGCATCCATTCGCAAAACTCACAAAGTAATTATTGTGGAGGAGTGCATGAAAACAGGAGGCATCGGTGCCGAACTAATTGCTTCGATTAGCGATCGATTTTTTGACGAACTCGACGCACCGGTTTTGCGGCTGTCTTCACAAGATATTCCCACACCTTACAACGGCAATTTGGAAAGACTGACCATTGTCCAGCCCACTCAAATTGTCGAGGCAGTCCAAAAAATGGTAGCTTTGCGAGTATAAATAGTGATTAGTCAGTAGTCATTGGTTGACTGTTGACTGTTGACTGTTGACTGATGACTGATGACTGTTGACTAAAATCTGCCAACTGCCAACGGCCAACTGACCAATGACTAATAATTAAATATGCAAAAACAACGTTCAATATTAGCCCTAATTTTTGTTTTAATCATCGCCGCCATTACTGTAATAGTAACAATTCCGACGCGGCTGGGATTAGACTTGCAAGGAGGGTCGCAACTCACCATTCAAGTAAAAACTACCCCCACAATTCCCAAAATTGATCAGGGAATGTTAGAAGCAGTGCGGCGGATTGTCGAAAACCGGGTTAACGGTTTGGGTGTTTCCGAAGCATTAGTCCAAACAGTAGGAGAAGACCAAATTCTCGTGCAGTTGCCCGGAGTAAATGACCCGCAGCAAGCAGAACGAGTTTTGGGCGGCACGGCCAAGCTAGAATTTCTGGAACAACTGCCCGGAACAGAAACACAATTAGCGATTGAGAGGCAGTTGCAGCAGGAATTGCTGGTCAAACAAGAAGAATTGAAAACTAGCCCGAATGAGGCTGCTATTAAAGAAAATCAGGCTGCTTTGAAAAGAAGTAATGACGCGATCGCCAAACTCTTCAAAAGCAGCGGACTCGGTGGCGAAAACCTCAAAGACGCTCAACCTCAACCCTTGGCCTCTGGGAACAACTGGAACGTTGCTCTCGTTTTCGATACCCCAGGAGGCGAACTATTCGCCCAACTAACGAAAAATTTAGCAGGCACCGGACGCAGTATCGGTATTTTCCTAGACGAAAGAATGATCAGTTCTCCAGTCGTCGGCGTTGAATTTGCCCAAACAGGAATTACTGGTGGGAGTGCCGTAATTCAAGGCAATTTTACAACGCAAGAAGCCAACGATTTAGCAGTGCAATTGCGGGGTGGCGCTTTACCTGTGCCGGTCGAAATTGTAGAAAACCGCACGATCGGCGCTAGCTTGGGTAAAGACAGCATTCAAAGCAGTATTAACGCAGGTATCGGTGGCTTAGTTTTAGTCTTGATTTTCATGGTTGCCTACTATCGACTCCCCGGCGTAATTGCCAATATTGCGCTGTTAATTTATGCTCTGTTAACTTGGGCAGCTTTTGTGCTTTTGGGAGTGACATTAACGCTGCCGGGAATTGCTGGTTTTGTGCTCAGCATCGGGATGGCCGTGGATGCTAATGTGCTGATTTTTGAGCGCACGCGGGAAGAGTTGCGGGCGGGAAAATCGCTTTATCGATCGGTCGAATCGGGTTTTTACCGCGCTTTTTCCAGCATTTTAGATGGCAACGTCACAACGGTTATTGCTTGTGTTGCTTTGTTCTGGTTGGGCGCTGGTTTAGTTAAAGGGTTTGCTGTAACTCTGGGATTGGGCGTAGTAGTGAGTATGTTTTCTGCTATTACTTGCAGCCGCACTCTACTTTTGGTAGTCTTGAGCTTTCCGGCGCTGCGAAAACCTCAGTGGTTCTGTCCCAATTTGTCGAAAACTGCTAATAGTTAACTGTTGTTATTAGTTATTAGTTATTAGTTATTAGTTATGTGTTAGTTAGCTGCTACTAATAACCAATAACCAATAACTACTGACTTCTTCCTTCAATCCGTTACATCCGTTACACAATCCGTTGCCGAACTTCCCTCTTCCTTCAAATTATGAAATTCAGTGTTATCAAACAGCGATCGCTCTGGTGGAGTATTTCCGCCGCTATAATCCTTGCAGGTATAGTGTCGATGGCGATTTCTTGGACTCGTCCCGACATCCGCGCACCGCTGCGCCCCAGTTTAGATTTTATCGGCGGTACTCGGCTGCAATTTGAACTCGACTGCACGAAACCGGAAAATTGTAAACCCATCGATATTGCTGCTGTCCGCGAAGTCCTGGACGCCCAAGGTTTGGCAGGCAGCAGCATTCAAGTTATCGGCCAAGAACAGCGAGGTTTGTCGCTGCGGACGAAAACTTTGGATGTCGAACAGCGGACTGAGTTGCAAACAGCTTTGAGCGAAAAGATAGGCGCTTTTGCTCCTCAATCTACTCAAATTGATACAGTTGGGCCTACTCTCGGTAAACAATTATTTACGTCGGGATTGTTGGCTTTATTCCTTTCGTTTGCGGGAATTACCGTTTATCTAACATTCCGGTTTCAGTTGGATTACGCCTTTTTTGCTTTCGTTGCTCTCTTTCATGACGTGTTGGTTACTCTTGGTGTTTTCTCGTTTTTGGGTTTAGTTCAAGGAGTGGAAGTTGACAGTTTATTTGTGGTCGCGCTCTTGACAATTATCGGTTTTTCTGTTAACGATACAGTGGTAATTTACGATCGCGTGCGAGAAATAATCAAGCTAAATCCGGGACAGTCGATCAATCAAATTGTCGATGATGCTGTTATGCAGACCATGGGAAGGTCAATTAACACGACTTTTGCTACTCTCCTGACACTGTTTTCCATCTTTTTGTTTGGCGGCGAAACCCTCAAATACTTTGCTTTAGCATTGATTGTCGGCTTTATTGCGGGTGCGTATTCGAGTATTTTCATTGCCAGTACCCTGCTAGCTTGGTGGCGCAGTCGCACGGCCCACTCTATCCCCGTCCCCGCAGAAGGAATCAACCAGTCAGAGGAAGTTTAATTGTCAGGACTCATCAGTCATTAGTTATTAAGCTGCTGACTGCTGGTAACGGTTAACTCAGGACTAAGGCAAAAAAATGGTTTGACACGCCACTTATAGCGGTAAGCTGCGCGCTGGGTACCCTAAATACTAATGACTAATAACTAATGACTAATGACTAATGAAAGCGACGCAAATTTTCAAATTGAAGTCCAAAGGCTTCACAAACTAACAGTTTATGGCCGATGGTTAACTGTGATATTACTGTGGATTAGCGTCGGTTCTTTGAGCATTTGGGGTTTGCGCCGCGAAATCGCTTTGTGGTTAGAACACTTCACTTGGGCGGCGGTGCGCTACGGTTTATCTTTTAATCGCTGGCCAACTCTCGGTTTGGGTTTGTGCTTGGGAATGACTTTAGGAGTGCTAACTTGGCAAAGTCGCAATATGGTGCGAGGATTGCCCCATCGGGAAAAAGAGGGTTTGGAACAACAAGTTCGCCGCATTCGCCAGCGGGGGCCGAGTCATCCTTTGTGGAAGTGGGTTTGCAAAGGTTCGCGGTAGCCGACGGGCTTTATTCTTTAGTCTCAAGCCAGAGGAACGAAAGTTTGACTCTTAAGCGGTTTCAACGGCCGAGTCCCTAACTTTTATTGCTTCTTCCTTCTTCCTTCTTCCTTCTTCCTTCTTCCTTCTTCCTTCTTCCTTCTTCCGACGGACATCGGACTGACATCCGTTACATCCGTTACATCCGTTACACAATCCGTTGCCGAACTTCCTTCTTCCTTCTTCCTTCTTCCTTCTTCCTTCTTCCTTCTGTTGTATCACGCAAAACGAGGTAAAATATGTGCTACGGAAGACTGTTGAAGCGGAATTTCGATCGCAAATTCTGCTCCTTTTCCCAGTTCCGAAAAGCACTTCAATGCGCCGCCGTGTTGGTTGACAACAATTTCATAGCTAATTGACAGTCCCAAACCCGTTCCTTGGCCGACCGGCTTAGTAGTAAAGAAAGGGTCAAACAACCGCTTCCGAACCTCTTCTGTCATCCCCGGGCCGTTGTCAGAAATTTTAATTATTACCTTTTTTTTCTCAATTAACTCGGTGCGAATCCGAATCGCAGGAATCAGGCTGGTAGAGTTAGAAAGTGATGATTGAGTCGTTGTACAAGACTGCTTTTGGTCGCTTAAGTGCGACTTTTTAGGGGGGTTTTTATCGACATTTTCGTATTTATTAGACTCAACCAGAGCGTAAATTGCATTAAGTAAAATATTCATAAATACCTGATTGAGCTGTCCGGGATAGCACTGCACCAGCGGCAAGTCGCTGTATTCTTTGTGAATTTCTATCGCCTCCTGCCCCGGTTTCCCTTTAAGCTGGCTTTGCAAAAGCATAATCGTGCTGTTGATACCTTCGTGAATGTTGACCTGCTTCATTTGAGCTTCGTCTAACCTGCAAAAATTCCGCAGCGACAAAACGATGTCGCGCACTCTTTCTGCACCTTGCTGCATAGAATTGAAGACTTTCGGCAAGTCTTCTAGCAAATAATCGAGTTCGATTTTTTCTGCTTCCACTTCAATTGCTGCGATGGGTTCGGGACAGTGCTGTCGGTAAATGTCGAGCATCCGCATTAAACCTTGCGTGTACTCTTTAGCGTGGTGCAAATTGCTATAAATAAAGCCGATCGGATTGTTAATTTCGTGAGCTACTCCTGCTACTAACTGCCCCAAAGAAGACATTTTCTCTGTTTGAATTAGTTGAGTTTGAGTGCGCTGAAGTTCCAGCAGGGCAAGTTCTAGCTGTTGGGCTTGATGTCTCAATTGCGCTTGCGATTCTCGCATCGCCACGGTTGATAACTCGTGAATTTGCAACTGAGAAAGCAGCAGTTGGTGTACGTCTAAAAGTTTGTAAGTTTCGGGTTCTACTTGTACTACAATGGGTTCGTGGATTAGTTCGGGCGATCGCTCCAAAGACTGCCGCACTGCCGTCATAATTGAGGTTTCGCGATCGAGAACCAACATATCAGTTTTAGTAAAGCGGTAGAGTATGAACAAAGGCTGTTGAGAAAATAACTCCAAGCTGTAGGGGCGGCTCATGTGTTCAAAATAACGCCGCCGCGAAATCATCCCTATAAACTTTCCTCGCTGAGTGATGATGATGCCCGGAACTAAAGGGTTTGCTTGAAAAATTTTAGCAACTTCGGCCCCCGGACACTCAGATTCTAGGAGAAAGTCGTACAGGGTTAATTCCTGTAGAGTCGATCGCAAACCAAGCGGCGATTTTAGGGGACTCAACCCGTCAGTTTCATACACTGCTCCCTCCTTTGGTAATTGGCAGTTGCGGTTGGCTGCTGGAGTCTTGCCTACTATTTAGACGGCGTTTTTAACTCTTTTTATAGCTTAGTTATCAACTTCCCTCTGCTCCCTGGAATTTAGTTAATTCAGCAGGATTTTTTTTTCCTTAAATCGTGCTGGTGTCCTCCGAAACGATATTGCAGGTTAGATTGATTTAACACCAAATACCACTTTGAAACCTGACTATGTATTGAATTTTATATAGCAATCCTACATGAGTCGTAAATTTTTTACCCCACCCCAACCCTCCCCTTACTAAGGGGAGGGAGTAAGAAATTCACAAATGATTTAGGATGGCTATATATCCAAGATTTTACTAATCCGAATATAAAAGTCATAACTATTTTTAATGTTTGATGACATTAATTTGGTTCAGATGGATAGACATCTGCGACCTGTGGCAGTACATTTCGTATTACCCCTTGCGTAAAATTATATTACAATAAGACAACAATAGCGACAAATCGGCAGCCGATCGCCCGATTTTAAAATTTAGGCAAAACAGGTTTCTGGAAATTGCCAATGAATCTCAATTGTCAGTTTTTTTGCACAAATGCCGATCGCACTCAACCCGAGGATTGTCATGTAGGTAGTCTTCCAGCCAGCGACAGCCGATAGCGAGCAATTTGTCAAGTTCGGCAGCTTATACTTTAGCCGCATCGACACTCCAAAGCTTCACCGACGAAATTTTTCCCGGCCGATGCTAAACTTGTGCGATCGCAACTAAAACTCACATTCCACACATCCGCTTAATGTGCCTTAAAAGTTTCCACAAAAGTACGGTCGGGCCACGAACTTGAGATTCAAACTCGGTCGCTGGCAAATCCGACACGGAGAATCAAGAGGAAGCAGAAATAAATAATTCTATTTTACCCGACTTTTCCCCAACTTCAACTTCAATTTGAGGAAGTTGGTTTGGTTACGATAATATTTCGATCATTATTATTTCTCCTCCCCCTTGATTTTAGGCAATTCTCATTAGAAACTCTAAGATGTTGATTTGAGGAACCTCGCGGGGTGGGGTTTGGTTGGGCGATCGCACTGGGCTAAATTGAAATGAGATTTGAGGAAAGTAAGCGACGGTTTCCATGTGCGGTTTCCCAAAGTAGAGGTGGTAACTATATACACGGCGGGACGATCGTACTTTCAGTACAATGTCACTATTTCAACCGGTACACCTGTTGAGTCTGAGTCTCGGAGAGTGTGAAAGTCCCTTTAATCATTGGGCTGTCTGGATCAGAGGTTTTTGAAGAGTGGGGCGGTGCGAGGCCCAGAAGCAGACTGTTAACCAAGCGGCACTAGGGAAGTCGGCAGCTAGGGCCTACCGAGGAAGGATTTTAGGCGATCGCCGTTAAATATCAAGAGAAAAAAGCACGATAGCACCAACAGCAATATCACCCAAAAGAATGATTGATCGACAAAAAGTTGCGTGTTATAATTCTAAATAATTCTATACAAAAATACTTTTACCTAAAAGGAGAACAAAAAATGGACACCCCTACAGAGCGCCTACAAGAACCGGTCGGGACAAGAGAACTCGAATCAATACCTGTATCTGAAAAAGTTTCTTCCCAAAAAGTTAGTGAGGTTAATTTTGAAACGACTCCTTTAGACACCCCAGCTTATACTCAGCAAAAAGTTAGCGTCGAGGAGGTGAAAATTAACGGTGACGATTTGGTTGCTAAAGTTAAAGAACTGATTCACGAAGGAAATATCCGCCGCATCATTATCAAAAATGAAGAGGGACGGATCTTGGTAGAAGTTCCTCTGACGGTGGGAGTAGTCGGTGGAGTCATCGGTGCGGCCTTGTTTCCAGTCATTGCAGCAGTAGGAGCGATAGGTGCATTAGTCGCTCACATGACTATCATCATTGAAAGAACCGAGTAAAAAAACTCAGTTGTTAGTAATAGCGGATGTCCGGTTAATTTCCCGCAATCAACCTTGTTGGTAGTGAGTAAGACCCTCCTCTCTTTATGGATGAGAGAAAAATGACCTTTATTACTACTAAATTAATTGTGGTTATCTAACCGGACTTAAACAAACTTCTAGCACAAACTGGCTTGATAAATAGATGGCTAGTAACTCTTACTACTCCCTTCTCTTTTTTCGCGATTTCTAGGCTCTATTGCCCTCCCACTCTGGCAGTAAAGTTGCCACTTGTAACGGTGCAATGAATCATCTAAGATGAGGTAAAATCCCTGGCTGATCGTGGTTTGATGACACTGGTTCATTACCTTCAAGTGACGTTGATTCATTTCACTGAATGACCAAGGCGCTGCGCTTAAAAAATGGTGTAATTTGTGGTAAGTTACTCGCACGGCGTGTGCCACCATCGGCGACAGGTGGTTTGGCTCACTTTCTCCCAATAATTCGCCTAAATAGTTCCTAAACTCCCGTTTTTGGGCTTGATGACGAAAGATCTCGTCAAATCTTGGACACCATTTATAAAAGCAGGGGGCATTGCGACGGGGATTATCTCCTTCATTGCTCATCTTTTAAGTTTATATGCTTGCAGAGCAAGTATATAAACTCATTTAGCCTGTATTTTTTGTTTAAGTCCGGCTAATCCTATTCCCTTGGAGGACTCAGACAATCACTCGGAGGGTAGAGCCTGGTTAATGCGTTCGTTAGTTAGATTTGATACAGATTAAGGAAAAGCCAAAAGTTCTCTAAACTCCCTAAGCATTAAGGTGTTAAGCATTTAAACCGGGTATGACTAAAACCCCCAAGGTTTACACATGAATATTGACTGAATCTTGGCTGAATCTTGACTGAATCTTGACGGAATCTTGAGTGAATCTTGAGTGAATCTTGAGTTAATCTTGACAGTGAATCGAAGTAAGTGATTTAAATGCTGAACAGCTTAGCTCAAGTTTTCAAACCAGAGCATCTCCTACAGACAAATATTTTTTGAATAGTTGTGGCGAAGATAATTATGAAACCTAACGAAGAAAATAGCTCTAGCCGTGAAATTCATCAAGAAGTTCACACAGATGCAACTAACGGTCACGTCAGTACAACGCGAACTACTAAAAGTGTTCCGAGTACAACGGGGAAGGCTTCTAAAGAAGCAGCTCATCATCAAGGTTTTGTACAGGGTGAAATGGCGGAAAACCACCGCCAACTTGGAGTCCAAGAAGTCCGCGATAATGAGAATGCTGGTCGCGGGTTACTGTTAGGGATTCTTCTTGCTTCTTTGGCAGGCTTAGTTCTGGGCAGTGTATATTACTTCAATCGGGGTGAGGAGGCTCCTACTCCTACTGCTGCTCCTGTGATTGTTGTACCGAAAGCGAATCAACCTTCAGCAACACCTGCTCCGACTCGGACTATAGAGAGAGAAAAAACGATCATTCAAAAAATTGTTCCGGTTCCGGTTCAACCATCTCCAGTTCAAAAGGCTACGCCTGCTCCTCAACCAAGTCCAGCTCAAAACGCAACTCCGGCTCCTCAAGCAAGTCCGGCTCCCAATATCAATATTACAATTCCAAATTCACAGCAGCAAGATGCACCTGCTCAGCAAGCAGCACCGTCTCCATCTTCGCCGTCAAATAATACCAATACTACGGTTCCGACTCCGCAGGATGAGCCAGCTTCCACTGCGCCAACTCCAGCACCTGAGAGTTCAGCTACTCCATCTCCCACTCAAGATGAGGGCGCTCCTGGAGCAGGTACCAGCGGCGAAACCAATACGGAAAGCCAGAGCGATTCTAATCCTACGGGTACGGGTGTACCTGAGAGCAACTCCGGCGCAGAGGGTGCGACTGGTTCACCGCAATAGAAGTTGGATGTCGAATTAGCCCGCCTGGGGTTCAAACCCCAGGCTCATAGCTAAAGTCCTTTAAAGAGGACTTTTTTTATGGTTTCAACTGAGATCTTGCACCATTGTCAATAAGCCTGCTATGGGCGGGATCTCCTGCCCACCCCACAAGAAAACTGATTCTTCGTCGAACAGGCCCGAAAGCCTGTTAAGCGAGAATGGTGCAACATCTCAGACTAACCGGACATTGTGGCTGAACTCAAGAAACCTAGTTTCTGCAATGGAAAACGTTTTAAGATTGTGCCAACCTATCTTAAGAAACAGTTTGGTGAACTAATTTAACTTTCCCTAAAGCCGTCTTCCTGCTCTCAAAGAGTTTCATCACGCCGGAGGAGATGGTCTCGATGACATCGGGAGCGCAGTAAGAGAGAAACTCTTCCGAGGAAGTAGGATCTGCAAAAAACTCTTGAGCTTTCTTCAACAAGTTTTCAGTTTCAGCAAAGCCGATAGATTTGATAATAAACGTAGAAACCGGGGAGTTTTTAATATCATAGCGCGATTCTTGATTGCGTCCTATTTCTAGCAGGTATAACACTTCTCTTTGCAACTGAGTCTCTAAGGGGTAGGCGCTCTGTCTGTTGGGCAAGTAATCCTCCAAAACCGAGGTTTTAAATCCTGGTGTCCGCAATTCTCCCATCATCGTTGAAAGCGGAATATCGCGCCCCAAACGGTAGGAAAGAGCTTCTAAAATGGCGATGGTAATTAGCTTGACACCAAAATAAAGTTTAGCAACTTCGATATTTTTGCGAGTTCGGGCAATCAGGTTAGCGTAGGTTTCATCGTCCGGCTCTTGCATAAAGTGCTGGAAAACCAGTTCGGGTTTGAGGAACTTCAAAAATCCTTCCATTTTTTGCAGAGACTTGCGATATCCGGCAACAGTATAGGAATTAACATTGGTCAATTCGTGGTTGGTTTCTGGCATCAAGTTCCAGGTATTGTCTAAGAAATTAGAGGAATTTGGAGAGGCAAAATTCTCGACATCCCGATTTGCTAACCTGACAGCACGCTTGACAATTTCTACGGTTTGGGCATCGCTCCATCCCAAGTTAAAATCGCGGTTCGCACTTACCAAACGCTGGTGCAAAAGTTCGATCGCGCTCAAACCACTGGGCGAAAGCGGACGAAAAGGAATAGTAGCTTCGATGCAAGCGGCGATTTCGGCGATCGTACTAGCTGGCAAAAAAGGCTCCAAACATTTGGCAGCAATAACGGCACTCAAAAATTCGTTTTCACCCGCAAACCGAGAGAGAGCCTTGCCGGGAATAAACCCAAAGACTGAGGCCACTAGGTGATACATGGCATCGTCGGGCAGTTCGGTTTCATCTCTAATAACTAACTGGGATCGCACCTCTTTGACAAAAGGACAAAGGGCGCTGCTAATATTGAAACTAACCCCCTGATCGACTTGCACGTACACGAGGTCGTGAAACAGCGCAGCCAGCACCTCGATCGGATCGACTGACCCCCCGACCTCAAAAATGTGTTCCGACGTGTGAAAGGAGCGCCAAGGCCCTCTCATCGCTTGAATGATTAGCTCAGCTATCTGCTCCAGCTTTGGAATATCTACTCGACCTCCTAATTGCTCGATCGAGCTTGCCAAGCAATCCAAGCACCGTTTTTGTTCTGCTAAAAGCTCCATTTACACACCTCCAGTGCATTCCCTGATTGTCTTCCGCTTGATTGCATGGTATCAAAACGCGCTGCGATCGTGCCATGATTCGTCACTCAAAAATTTTAAATTTTAGGTTGAAACAGGGAGAGGGGGCGAGGGAAAGAGGAATAGCGAGGAATAGCGAGGAATAGCGAGGAATAGCGAGGAATAGCGAGGGAGAGGGGGAGGGGGAACTTAAATATTAAAAATTCTGCCGTTGTGGAGATTAGGGCAACTTGGGCGATCGGTATCATAAATTACAGTAAAAATGACAAAAAGTGGGTAACAACTTGATAAATTTTTGATTAAATTATGAGGGGTTTTTGACAAAAGCTGTGGGTGGGTGGCATTGATACCAGCTTCAACCTGCGGTGGTATAAATACAGCGTCCAGCCTCAGAATAAGATTCGTAGACCTGCTGATAAACCTCTTAACATTTGGGCTGATACACTTCAGTTGAGTAGCTTTCGGGAAATCGATCTAAAGCTTCCTCGATCGCCACTTTAACTGCTGCTTTGGTTTGCTGTCGCCTCCCCCAATCTAACACTAACAGAACTTACGCAACTGTCACAAGTTCTCCTGGCATCATGCAGCACAAAATCAGACAATAAACATGGGAACATGGGCGCGTTTCACTGGCTCAATCAAATAATTGGACAACATCAATCCAGCTTAAATACCTCCTTAATCCCTCAGTCCCCCTCGGCTGGGACTTTGTATGTTTAGAAGCGATTTAAATCGCCGAATCAACTGTTATATCCCCAACTTCTTTAAGAAGTCGGGGATCGGGGGATTGTGTCTTTTGAGCCGCTGTTTACTGCATCCGATCGATCGTCCGATACTGCACCGCCTCCCCCACATGATTAGTTTTCAAGCTTTCATCCCCCGACAAATCAGCAATAGTTCTAGCAACCTTCAAAATGCGATCGCTCGCCCTCGCCGAAAGCCCCAACTTCCGAATCGCCATTTCCAATAAATTCCGAGAAGCTTCATCCAACTGACACCATTTGTTAATGTGACTGCTTTGCATCTCCGCATTACAGCGCAAACTAGATTCCGACTGAAAACGGCGAGTAGCGAGCTCTCGCGCCCGCTGCACCCTCACCCGCACTGGTTCAGACTCTTCCCCTGTCGGCTGTCGCGTAATTTCCTCGGGTTTCAAACGATTAACCGCCACTTGCAAATCAATCCGATCCATCAAAGGCCCCGACAGTTTAGCCCAATATTGCTCCCTCTTTTGCGGCGAACAAGTACACTGTTGAATCGAATCGCCGTAATAACCGCAAGCACAAGGATTCGTACTTGCAACTAAAGTGAATTGAGCCGGAAACATCACCGATTGTCTAGTTCGAGAAATCGTCACATAACCATCTTCCAGCGGTTGTCGCAAAAACTCCAAAACATCTCTTTTAAACTCAGTTAATTCATCCAAAAAAAGGATGCCCCTATGTGCTAAAGAAATTTCCCCCGGACGCGGAAAACTGCCGCCACCTACCAAAGAAGGGCCAGATGCCGAATGGTGAGGACTGCGAAAAGGCCGATCGCCCACCAAGCTTCCCTTATCCTTCAATAACCCAGCCACCGAATGAATTTGAGTTACATCCAAAGCTTCCTCAAAAGTCAGCGGCGGCAAAATACCCGGCAAACGCCTCGCCAACATCGTCTTACCGCTCCCTGGCGGCCCCACAAAAATTAAATTGTGTCCCCCCGCCGCCGCAATTTCCAAAGCCCGCCGCGCGTGAATTTGCCCTTTTACATCCTTTAAATCTAAACCCGGAAACCGCGTTTTTGCTAACTCTTCTCGACCGTTTACTTCTACAGGCGAATAAACTTCAGGATTGTTTAAAAAATCAGTAACAGCAAAAATATTCTCAAAACCATAAACAGATATTCCGTGCACCAAAGCCGCTTCCTGCGCGTTACCAGCCGGTACAACCAACCCCGAAATACCCATTTTTTGAGCAGCAGCGGCGATCGGCAAAACCCCAGCCACAGGCCGCAAACTCCCATCTAAAGAAAGTTCCCCTAAAAACAAATAATCTCCCAAAAGTTGACCGCTGACTTGTTCCGATGCTGCTAAAATGCCAATGGCGATCGGCAAATCAAAACTCGGCCCTTCCTTCCGCAAATCCGCCGGAGTCAAATTAATCACAATACTCCGCATGGGAAAAGCATATCCCGAATTTTTTAGCGTAGCCCTAACCCTTTCTTTAGCTTCTTGCACCGCAGAATCGGGCAATCCCACAACGACGATTTTTGGTAGCCCCCCTGACACATCAGCCTCAACACCCACCTTTACCGCGTCAATTCCAACGATCGATGCACTCCAAACCCTAGCAAGCATTTTTCTTAATCCTTAATTTGCCTGTCCCTGATTCATCATCTATTATGATTAACAATGACTAATGAATATCGGGAGAGGCAAGAAAAACTTTTCCTTGCCTCTTCTTTTTCTCCTCTTCCTTCTCTCCTGCTGGGTCTTCCCTCTTCCCTCTTCCCGACATCCGTTACATCCGTTACATCCGTTACAGAATCCGTTGCCGAACTTCCTTCTTCCTTCGTTAACAACCCATGACAACTCAAGAAACGCTTTTCAGCAAAATCATCCGCAAAGAGATTCCCGCAGACATCGTTTATGAGGACGACTTGGCCCTCGCGTTCCGAGATATCAATCCGCAAGCGCCCGTCCACATCCTCGTCATTCCCAAACAGCCTATTGCCAAATTAGCCGATGCCGAGTCGGATGATCATGCTCTCATGGGACACTTGCTGCTGACTGTCAAGCGCGTAGCAGAACAACTCGGACTTAGCAACGGCTATCGCGTCGTCATTAATAGCGGCAGCGACGGCGGCCAAACTGTAGACCACCTGCACCTTCACATTCTCGGCGGTCGGCAGATGAAGTGGCCCCCAGGCTAAGGGCTAATTTTTACGCAGAACTTGCGGGCTCATCCTCAGAAACCCGGTTAATTTCTATTGCCCAGCGCCTCAGAAACCGGGTTTCTTTTTTCGTCAATAAACCGGGTTGATTGGAGATTATTGAGAATGCCGCCCGATCGCACTAAAAACCAACTTTTCAGTATTCTCCCGATAAAAAATTCCCCTCGCAGAAGCCACCAGTTCTATGTTAATAAATATTAAAAATTATCTCTTTCTACTTAATTAACAGATATTTAAGTAGAAAGAGAATCGACCTGAACAAAAAGAATTGGCTCCAAGTGCTGGATCAACCTACAGATAATAGATTCAGTTCTTCAGGTCGCTATATTTAACGTGTTAGGTGGGTAATATTACTTTGTAAACAACTATAAATATTTATCAAGAATTAAATTTTTGTAAATGTTTGTAAAATCTTTAAATTGTCAGCAGTAATCCCTTGGCAAACTTTAGTGAATGGTGTTACTAATATAAGCGTGGGGCATCCCCACAACGAACCTTGAAAATTCAATTAAGCCATCATAAACCAAATGACAACAACCGTACAGCGTCGCGAAAGCGGCAACGTTTGGGAACGGTTCTGCGAGTGGGTAACTAGCACTGACAACCGCATTTATGTGGGTTGGTTCGGCGTCTTGATGATTCCCACCTTGTTGAGTGCCACCATCTGCTACATCATCGCCTTCATCGCTGCTCCTCCAGTGGACATCGACGGCATCCGCGAACCAGTTGCAGGTTCCTTGATGTACGGCAACAACATCATTAGTGGTGCTGTTGTTCCTTCATCCAATGCGATCGGGCTTCACTTCTATCCCATCTGGGAAGCAGCTTCCCTCGATGAGTGGTTGTACAACGGCGGCCCTTACCAATTGGTAATTTTCCACTTCCTGATCGGTGTATTTTGCTACATGGGTCGCGAATGGGAATTGTCCTACCGCTTAGGTATGCGTCCTTGGATCTGCGTCGCTTACTCTGCACCAGTTGCAGCAGCAACCGCAGTATTCTTGATCTACCCGATCGGACAAGGCAGCTTTTCTGACGGTATGCCCTTGGGTATCTCCGGCACATTCAACTTCATGATCGTGTTCCAAGCAGAACACAACATCCTGATGCACCCCTTCCATATGTTGGGAGTTGCTGGTGTCTTCGGTGGTAGCTTGTTCTCCGCCATGCACGGTTCCTTAGTAACATCTTCTTTGGTTCGCGAAACAACCGAAACTGAATCTTTGAACTACGGTTACAAATTCGGTCAAGAAGAAGAAACCTACAACATCGTCGCAGCCCACGGCTACTTCGGTCGGTTAATCTTCCAATACGCTTCCTTTAACAACAGCCGTTCCTTGCACTTCTTGTTAGGTGCATGGCCAGTTGTCGGTATCTGGTTTACCGCTTTGGGTATTTCCACGATGGCGTTTAACTTGAACGGTTTCAACTTCAACCAATCGATTATCGACTCGCAAGGTCGCGTCATCAACACTTGGGCTGATGTCATCAACCGCGCTAACTTGGGTATGGAAGTAATGCACGAGCGCAACGCTCACAACTTCCCCCTCGACTTGGCCGCCGGTGAAGTCACCCCAGTAGCAATGGTTGCTCCTTCCATCAACGGCTAAATTTAGCTTTTGATTTAACAAAAAGCGCTCCTAGAAATAGGGGCGCTTTTTGTTTTGGCAAGTAGAATTTGATAGATTTCCTTCTGTTAAATTCGTTAAATCCTTTAAATCCCATACACCGCGCGTTGCCGAGCTTCCTTCTTCCCGAGCGATCTGATATATTAATTAGGAATTATTATTTTTGGCAATCATCAAAGTGGCGATATTTAACAGGCACAAATTTGCAAAACTCGCGGTTCATAAATCCAAAACATTAGCCTGGGCGATCGCATTTTTTAGCGGCATTTTGATGGCATTGACAACCGCCCCAGTAAATGCTTGGCTATTGGCTTGGGTAGCCCTAGTTCCCCTCTGGATTTTGGTTGTTAGTTATGAAAGGCCTCTTCAAGAAGTAAAACAACAAAAATTCTTCCTTCTTCCTGCTTCATTCTTCCTTCTTCCTTCACTCTGGGGAATTGGCTATCACGGATTAGCTTTATCTTGGATTAGGGGAATTCACCCGATGACTTGGTTGGGAGTTCCTTGGTGGCCGAGTTTGGCGATCGCACTTTTTTGCTGGGCCTTCATCACCCTGTGGGGAGCCGCCTTAGTTGCCGTTTGGGCGTGGTTATTTGTAATTCTCAACTCCCTCACTTTACCCGGCAAAAATCCTATTATTCTTCTTAACTCCCCCCCTTTACAAGGGGGGGCTGGGGGGGGTACCTCTGATCTTATTCTTCTTAACTCCCCGCCTTTACAAGGGGTGGCTGGCGGGAGTAGCTCTAAATTTTCAGCATTAACTCGCCTTTTTATTGGCACAGCTTTGTGGTGTGCCTTAGAAAGTATTTGGAGTACAGGTTCGCTGTGGTGGACATCACTATCTTACACGCAAAGCCCGCACAATTTAGCAATATTGCACCTCGGTCAACTCTCCGGACCCAGCGCAGTAACAGCCGCTATTGTAGCAGTAAATGGCTTAATCGCCGAAGCTTTTATTGAAGGAAGAAGGAAGAAGGAAGAAGGAAGAAGGAAGAATTGGATTCCTTATATTTTGCCTGGGAGTTTGTGTTTAGTTTTGCATATTGCAGGATGGAGCTTATACAACCGCCCTTTGAATCAAGAAGCTGCAACCGCTTTAAAAATTGGCATTATTCAAGGCAACATTCCTAACGAGATTAAGTTTGATTCAGCGGGTTGGGGGCGCGCTTTGGAAGGTTACACCACTGGATACAAACAGTTAGCAGACAGGAAAGTCGATGCTGTGTTAATTCCAGAGACGGCTTTGCCTTTTATCTGGACAAACGAGTATCAGCGTTCTACTCTTTCTTTTTACCAAGCTATTCTCGAACGCGGCGTTGTGGCTTGGGTTGGAGGCTTCGGACAGCAAGAGAATAGTATCACTAACAGCTTATTGGCGATCGATCGCACAGGAGAAATTGTCGGCCGCTACGATAAACTCAAGCTCGTACCTTTAGGCGAATATATCCCTTTTTACGAAATCTTAGGCGGGATTATTAATCGGCTTTCTCCCTTAGATGCTCATTTAGTACCCGGTAATTCTCAACAATTGTTTGATACGCCGTTTGGCCGCGCCATTGTCGGAATTTGTTACGATTCGGCGTTTGCGGAAATTTTCCGATATCAGGCGGCGAAGGGAGGTGAATTTATGATCACCGCTTCCAACAATGCCCATTACAAACCGCCAATGTTGGATCAACATCATGCTCTAGATGTGATGCGGGCAATTGAAACTGATAGATGGGCAGCTATCGCAACTAATACAGGTTACTCTGCTTTTGTAAATCCTCGCGGCGAGACGGTTTGGAAGTCGAGAATTAATACCTATGAAGTTCGGGATGCTACTATTTATCGGCGCCAAACTCAGACTTTGTACGTGCGGTGGGGAGATTGGCTGACACCTGTATTGTTAGTATTGGCTGGGTTAATGCGGTTTATTGTTAAAAATTAACCCCAAGATTTTAGATTTTAGATGGTGTCTACAAATCTAAAATCTAAAATCTAAAATCTAAAATCGAAGGACTTTACTTATCTTTCACGTGTTCGTGAACGCTAGGAGATAAAGAAATTAAATCGTCCATATTGCGCTGCATAGCAGCACACATATTGTCCAAAGGCAAATCATTGGCATCGTGACCGAAGGGATTTTCTATTTCAATGCCGATTTCTTCTATGCCGAACAAAGTAAAACTAATTAAAGCCACAACTGGGCCGGTTCCCCAACCCAAATCCTTCACCATTTGAAAGGGCAGTGCCAAACAGTAAAGCAACAATAGTTGTTTCAGGTGAATCGCGTAAGCCAAAGGGATAGGCGTCTTCAAAATGCGCTCGCAGCCCCCTAAGACATCAATCATAGAGTTGAGCAACTCATTCATACCAGTTAACTGATAAACATCCAGGCAATTGCGCTCGTACTGCTCGTGCATATAATCCTCAATCCAAAAGGCAATTTCTAGGGGCGGATTGTTCATCGATTTGAGCTTTTGGTACTGCGCTGGGGACATTAACGGCTCCAACTCTGGATTGACTGATTCTTGCCGCAAGTGCAGTTTCATTGCCACTGCCAAGGCAACTAATAGGCGCAGTGCTGACTTTTTTTCTATGATATCCTGCGGGTCTTTTTCCTCAATTGCTACCCAGATTTGACGAGCCAAATTGCGGATGTTATTGTTTAAAGTACCCCAAAATCTGCGACCTTCCCAAAATCGTTCGTAGGCTGTATTTGTCCGGAAAACTAACAGTAAACCCAGGACAATACTCGGTACAATACTCGACAAAATCGGCATGGACACTGGCCAATTAAAAAAGTGCAGCAGGGAAATAATAACTCCAAAGCCGCCGCACAGCAAAACGCGGGGCAAAATGGAGGGAATGACAGACCCCCGAACCTGTAATGCAATTTTAAACCAAGGCGGTCGATCGCGACTCATGCAAGTCTCCTCATTAAATTAGTAGTCTGCGCCCTAGGGCTGGCAGCGCCAATGCCGGCGACACTTAGTTCTTCGGCTCCCGCCTGTCGATTTGAGATTCGAGATTTTAGATTGACTCCACAGATAAATCTGGGGGGTTTGAACTTTGCTCTAAAATTTTTTGGTCTCCACGACTGCTGTCGGGGGCTTGTATCCCTATTTGGGTGCGGTGAGAGCTTCCGAAAAAAGCTTTCCTACAAACAACCTTTCGATTTTACCCAAAAAACTAATCTTTAGGATCAATCTAAAATCTAAAACCTAAAATCTCAAATCTAAAATTGATTGACTGATGCACTTAATTAGGTAAGATTAACTATGTATATTTAAACCTCAGCTTCCGTGCAAGAGCTACCGACATCTCTACCCCCGCATTTTCACCGATTGCCAAACCAACGGTGGCAAATTTATTCGCCTCAAACACAGCAAGCCGAACAATTTGCCGCCGAAATCGGTTTGTCGCCCTTGCTGGCACAGGTACTGATTAACCGGGGCATCGATTCTCTGAAAGAAGTGCAAGGGTTTATCGAACCGGAATCTCTGGTTTTGCCCGCGCCAACCGATGAGTTTCCAGATTTGGCTGCGAGTATCAAACTGTTGCGGGAAGCGATTTCGGGAGGGCAAAAAATTGCGATTTGCGGCGACTACGATGCTGACGGGATGACGAGCACCGCTTTGTTGCTGCGAGCTCTGAGGCTGCTGGGGGCGAATGTGGATTATGCTATTCCCAGCCGGATGCGAGAAGGTTATGGGATTAACGATCGCATTGTAGAAGAATTTCACTCGGAAGGTGTCGCTCTCATTCTCACGGTTGACAACGGAATTTCCGCCTACGGCCCGGTTGCCAGAGCACGAGAA
Source organism: Microcoleus sp. MON1_C5 (assembly GCF_036701875.1). Classification (NCBI taxonomy): domain Bacteria; kingdom Bacillati; phylum Cyanobacteriota; class Cyanophyceae; order Oscillatoriales; family Microcoleaceae; genus Microcoleus; species Microcoleus sp. MON1_C5. Next base: position 45,799 of record NZ_JAUBRN010000032.1, read on the forward strand.
CTCGGTGTCAAAGTTATTATTACAGACCACCACGACTTGCCACCAAAACTGCCGCCGGCTGATGCTATTCTCAACCCGAAATTAATCGCGGAATCTTCACCTTATCGCGGTTTGGCTGGCGTAGGCGTTGCTTATGTTTTGGCTATTACTTTGGCGATTGATATGCAGAAAGTTGGCGGGTTGGTGAATCCGCTGCTGGAGTTATTTACGTTGGGAACTATTGCGGATTTAGCGCCTTTGACAGGAGTTAATCGGCGCTGGGTGAAGCGGGGTTTGCGGCTGTTGCCTCACTCGCAATTGGCGGGTATTCAGGCTTTGATTCAGGTGGCGGGAGTGCAGCCGGGAAGTACGGAAAGTTTACCTCTTCTGAATTCAAAAAGCCAAGCTAGCAATACGTTAAAGCCTGAAGATATTGGTTTTAGGCTCGGCCCCCGGATTAATGCTGTGGGGCGGCTGGCTGACCCTCAAATTGTGATAGAGTTGCTGACTACGGACGATCGCGAATTGGCTCTGAAAAACGCGATGCAGTGCGAACAAATCAATCAGCGCAGGCAGGAGTTGTGCCAGGAAATTGAGCAGGAAGCAATTGCTTGGTGCGAGGAAAGGGCTATAGACTTGCAGCAAGAACGAGTTTTAGTTGTCGTGCAACCGGGTTGGCACCACGGGGTGATCGGGATTGTAGCTTCTCGGTTGGTGGAACGCTACGGCGTACCTGTGTTTATCGGTACTTTTGAGGATGAGGCTGGCGAAAACGAGGCTGTAGGGACGGTCGCCCATAAAATTGTCCGGGGCTCGGCGCGGGGAATTCCTGAGTTTAATGTATTTGACGGGCTAAATTTTTGCGCGGATTTATTAACTAAATTTGGCGGACACAAAGCGGCTGGCGGTTTTTCGATGCCGGCCCAGAATCTCGAACAATTCCGCAATCAACTGTCAATTTTTGCCAATCAATGCTTGCAGCCGGAACACCTAAAACCGCTGGTTTCAGTTGACGTGCGAGCAGATTTGGCTGAGATTAATCTTGACCTTTACCGACAAATTGATGCTCTGGAACCTTGCGGGATTGAAAATAAGGCTCCTGTATTTTGGACGCCTAATGTTTGCATAACTGAACAGAAAATTGTTGGTAAAGGAGGTCACGTTAAACTAACTGCAACTCAAGATGGAAAAGTAGCGGCTAGTGTGAAGGCGATTGCTTGGCGTTGGGGCGAATATTTTCCTTTGCCTCGGCGGGTTGATATTGCTTACCGATTGCGGGAAAATAGTTTTAATGGCAAGACATCGGTGGAGTTAGAATTGTTGGGTGTTCGGCTACCGGCAAATGCTGCTACTTCCAGGCCACCGAGGTTGGGAAAAGTTGAGTTTGATTACTGCGATCGCACTTATTCTTGCAGTCTGTCTCCTGCAGGCTCGATCGAGGAATTGAGAATTCGCAACTCTCAAGGGCAAGTTCTGGCTGTTTCACCCGGACAAAACATCGGTTTGTTAGGTAACTCCCGCAAAGATGCTAGAGAAGTCGATGTATCTCTACCTTTTTTTGAGAATTTGATTCAAACTGCTAAACACGCCCTGGGTATTTGATAACTCGGTATTTGATAAAAAATTTCGTGCATCATGGAAAATTGGCGATCGAGCGTTGTGAAATTTGGATAATTTAAAACTCAAAACTCCAAACTCTCGATCGCCCCGGAGCGTGCTATTATTACAGGTCGCCGCCTTTAGCTGCCAACAGAAAAATCACGATCGGGCCCGAAAGCACGACGGCTGCGAGTAAAGCTACCTGAACAATGAGTTGGTAGTCTACACCTGCCATACCACTGAAAAGATTGGTTATAAAGTCCATGTGTCCTCCTGACTGTAGTGATTAAGTCTAGATTGTTGAATTAGAAAATCCGCTTCTGATTTTACCGGGCGATCGTCCCTATTTTTTAAGGAACTTTACAAAATTCAACAAAATGTAAACTAGGATCGACCTCTCAGTGACACCAAACCAGGTACTTGATGCCCCTTCCCCGAAAGTGAGCGGAATCTAAAACCTCAAATCTAAAATCGAATGCCCCTAGAGGAGATCCGCCTCCGGCGCTGGCAATTGATATACTTGAAGAGCCCCAATCTCCTAAAGTTTGGCATTTTCCCGATTATGCTCCGAATCTAAAATCTAAAATCTAAAATCTAAAATCTAAAATCAAACTATGGCTACTTGGCGTTGCGTAAAGCAGTGCGGTGCTTGTTGTTACCTCGACCCAACAGAGCGCCCCGACTTAGACGAGTATTTATCTGAAGACGAATTATCGCTCTATTTGAGCTTAGTCGGAGATGACGGCTGGTGTATCAATTTTGACAAAGCGACCCGAGAATGCGGAATTTATGGCGATCGACCGCGCTTTTGTCGGGTAGACTCAGAGGTGTTTCAGGAGATGTACGGCGTTGAACCGGCCCAATTAAACGATTTCGCGATCGAGTGCTGCTTAGAACACATTGAAGATCTTTATGGCGATCGATCTTTGGAAATGATCCGCTTTAACTCTGAAGTCGGAATTCTCGCCTTACCTGACGGTGTTGCATAATTGCCGGATGATTTTGATTGTTTTGTGGGATGGGCCCATGAACCCGAAGGCGTGTATTTTCACAGCAGGCGGGACACCCCACAAGCATCCTTTTCAAATTGTGCAACGCCTACCTGACAACTAACAATCTCCCGGTTTCTCACCGGGAGAGTGTCAAAATAAACAAATTAAGGAAATATCGCGCAGTTGAGTTGAGCTATGAGTAATCGAGAGGGTTTTACAGGGGGATTTATTGCCGGAGCTGCCCTTGGCGGCTTGGTGGGTGCAGTTTTGGGCACAGTGCTGTCGCGGCGCGCTGCTGAAGCTTTGCTGAGTGAACCTTCAGACGCAAAAACCAGAAAAATCCGCCAGAGGAAAGCCAGCCAACTCGAAGCCGACGGGATGGAAGTAGCAAGGCTGAGTTTAGAAGATAAAATTGCCCAGCTAAATCAGGCAATAGATGACGTGCGGCTGCAACTCGGCGACGTAAACGGCAACGCGCCGGCGCCGGGCAACGAGGGCTCGATCGCCCCAGACTCCTGAATCCATTTAAAATTTTAGATTAGTCTGGCAGCTCCATGGGGGCTACTAACATCTTGCGCCATTCTTCAGAACTGGCTTTTGGGCCTGTTCCACAAAGAGTGAATTTTATTGTGGGGTGGGTATCATATCCTGCCCGCCCGTAAAAAGCTTGATGCTCCCCCTCTCCCCCCTCTCCCTCCTCTGTCACTCCCCCAGCTATGCTAAACTCACAGTTAAAGTGTCTGTAAACTTTACTCAAACTACAAGCAAAATTTATGAGTTCTTCAATAGGCCTTTTGGCAACCACGCTAGCGACATTTCTGCAAATCTATCTAGTCCTGATGATTTTTCGGGTGCTGTTAAGCTGGTTCCCCAATATCAATTGGTACGACCCCCCGTTTTCGATTTTGAGTCAGTTAACAGATCCTTACCTAAATCTATTCCGATCGATTATCCCCCCCTTGGGAGGGATTGACTTTTCGGCACTGATTGCGTTTTTTGTACTTCAGTTCGGCTCGGAATTCTTGATCGGTCTTTTGACCAGCTTGCAAACATCCTTGTAGTTTGAAAAGCTTAAGTTTTTAAGCATCGAGCGTAAATTGTTTGGCAGACCTAGCTGCCTGCAACTAAATTTTAGATTTGACATTTTTAGATGAACTCCCTGGTTGAAAAGCTGGGGAGTTCATCGTACATTAGAAATGAGAAATTGCCAGCCACTCAACAATCTCAAATCACAAATCTCAAATCTAAAACTGCACCCCGGTTTAACGGGCAGCCAACCCAAAATCTCTTTCTCAGCAATCTAAAATCTCAAAGAGTTTCCTTAACGGCGAACCACGCCAGTAAAACCTGTAGCTTTAAATTGCTTGAGCTTCAAAGGTGTTCGTTGATTGGCCGCAACCGAAATTCTGAGCTGAAAATCGCTAACTCCGGGAGGAACTTCTTCTATAGAACCCAAGCGAGTGCGATTTTGCATCACCGGATTGTCGTCGGCATCATAAATGCGGCCGAAAATATCGGCATTGACAACTGGTTTGCCGGTGCTATTTTCAGCTTTCCCAGTAATCAAAAAGCAGGTAGCTTCCATAGAACTGCCACTGGTGACTGTTCCTTCTCCCATTTCGGCAGGACATTCGCGATAAGAAAGGTCGGAAAGTTTAATCTGCGTCAGAGCCCAAGCAGGTGGAGTGAATACCAAACTAAAAATTCCGATTAGGCAAGTAGCAAAAAAAAGGCTGATAGCTCGAAATTTCATAAATGGCGGGGCAAGTATATTTTAATTCTCAGCTTAGCGCGAATTCAGCCTCTAATTCCTACTTATAGGAATTCTGAAAACTACAGCTACTTTTTGAAGAAATGGCATTAGTCTAGACCTAAATGCTGTCGCAAGGCTTGGCGCATCACATCAACTGGGACGGATTCTTTATCCAGCCAAATTTTTAAGGCGGCTGCTCCTTGTTGAACTAGCATTTCGAGTCCGTCAATAGCTCGCGCTCCCCGAAGCTGTGCATCTTTGAGAAACTGCGTAGGATTAGGGGTGTAAATTAAATCATAGACGATCGCACCTGCTGAAATTCGATCGAGCGCACCATCCGCAATTGGCGACTTTTCCCCCTGCGGATACATCCCCACAGGCGTCGTGTTCACCAGCAAATCTGCCTGCGAGATTAACATTGACAATTTATCCCAAGTATGCACCTGCAAATTCTGCACGGGCATCGGAGAATTGACCCAACTCTGCTGAAATTCCGCTAAATTTTGTTCGTTGCGGCCGACAACGTGAATCTCTGCACATCCCAATTGAGCGCATCCAGCCACAACAGCTCTCGCCGCCCCGCCATTCCCCAAAATTACCGCTACTTTCTGACTCCAATCGGAACCCCCCCTAGCCCCCCCTTGGTAAGGGGGGGGACAGGATTCAACAGCCCCCCCTTGGTAAGGGGGGGGACAGGATTCAACAGCCGTATTGCCCCTTTCTAAGGGAGAGGTCGCGTCTTTAGCCCCCCCTTGGTAAGGGGGGGTTGGGGGGGTTTGCAGCGGCGCGAGAAAGCCTTCAACGTCAGTATTTGTGCCGCACCAACCTTTGTCAGTCAGGTATACGGTATTGACTGCGCCGATCGCTCGGGCGATCGGGGAAACTTCCGACAGCAGCGGTAAGATGGCTTGTTTGTGCGGAATCGTGATGCTAAATCCCCGAACGCCGATTGCCGCAAATCCTGCAAGAGCAGCTTTTAAATCCCCTGGTTTTACCGGAAAGGGCAAGTAAACAAAATCGACTCCCAAGTGGGAAATAGCAGCATTGTGCATCGCCGGCGACAGAGAATGTTCGACGGGATGACCAATTACTCCCAATAGTTTAGTAGTGCCTTTAATCATTTTTGTTAGTTGACTGTTGACTGTTGACTGTTGACTGTTAACGGTTGAGTTTTGTTAGTTTTCATACCAGATCCTGCTACAGTTGGGCCCTTATTCTTTAGTCGGCTACGAGTGAACTTCGTTGATTCAGAAGCGATTTTCCTCGCCGAGTGACTGTAAACCGTCAACTGTTAACTGTCAACTGTTAACTGTTTCCCGAAACTCTTTGGCGTCAGCCAAAATCGGATTGACATCAAACCAGTAATCCTCGCCGTAACGGTATTCAAACACCCAGAGACTACGCAGCAAGATTTGGTATTTAGTTTCCCCAGTCACAGTTTTGGTAGCTGATACTTGGCGCAGCAATTGCCACTCATCAGGTTCGATCGCCAAAGTAAGCTGGTGGCGGCGCTGGACGATCACATTTTCCAAAGTTTCCCGCGACAGAGGAGGGTCTTGTTTCTGCAGACAGCTATACAGCAGTTGCAGCAAATTGCGGACATGACCGCCGCTGACTCGACACAGGCGATCGAGAGTTTCCGCAGAGTCGAAAACTTTGCCCACCAAAGCATAGCGCTGCGAAGGCTGCACTGTGGGAAAAGCACGCGCCAGAACCATCTGACGCAGCAATTCCAGACCCTCAGAGCACTCAGAACCGTCGCTAAACTGCACCGGCACCATCGGCAAAACCTTCGGATCTACCCCAAATCGATTGGTCAACTGGCCCAAATCGTTAGAGAAAATCAGCACCAAAGGAATTGTATACACGACGTGACAATTTAGTCTTGCCAACTGTTCGCCGCGATCGACAAACAGGTATTCCGGCTGCAGCCGCCCCGTCGGTTTCGCGCACAGGTGTATGCGATCGAGATTGTCGATAATTACTACAAGTCCTTGTTTCCCCTGGCGTTTGAGTTCTTGATTAGCCGGCTCCAGCAACTCCTTATTCAGCGCATCTAAAATTACGTTAGTTCGCGGCTCCAAATATTGCCTCAACTCCGATCGCAGATTCGGAGCATCTTTCGCTTTAGCAGTAATTTTGCCAATTCCCAACGCCAGAGAAAATTCTCCCTCCGTGCTGGCATTTATTTCCCCAACACCAGGGACATTAGCTTCAGCGCTCAAGTCTATTTGAGTTTGAAAAACATCAGCAACCCCTTTGAGCAAAGCTTTAAAACCCCTCGGTTGCAGCTTGATTTTCATTTTCTCAATGCTTTCGCTCACCTGACGAGCAACGCTCAACAAAATATCAGTGATATCTACATCTGCCATGTCTAAGTCTTTACTCGACTCAAAGTAAACAACATGAAATCCTTGTTGCTGCAATTGAGCTTGCAGCCGCAGCAATTCAGTTGATTTACCAGAGCCGATGTGACCGGTGAATAATTGACAGGTAGGTGCATCGGGGGACAGACGGCTGATGGTGCGCTCCAATTGTTCGACGATTGTGCCGCCCCGCACTGAAGAGAAATCGATATAGTATTGTCGGTCTTTTTGATTTGCTACTGCCAGGGTGTAGCTGGGATTGCAGGCGCTATAAAATTTCTGTAAATTTAGTTCCATACCCTGTTCCATCTTTCACAACATTATGCCCTAATAGCTTATTCGTTTCGCTATGGTAATAATCAGCACAACTTCTCAGTTGATTTCGCTGTTTTACGGGGCAATGAATATCTTGATACCTGCCTAAATCAGCACTCCAAAATTATACTTTTTTTGGGTAGTGGGAATAAATAAAACTCACTAAAGCCTCCCATAAGTCAGTAATTTATCCTCGCCTAGCGAACGCGACTTCATTGACCTCACAAGAGACGAAAAAATGACAGTAATGTTCGCCCATAAAGTGAGTATTGAAGTACGGTTAACCGAAGAAAAAATAGGTAGAAATTAGGTATCCCTAAACCAGGTTTTTTTAATAATACCTTGTACGTTGAACCCTAGTGGAGCGAAACCAACAAAAGATTTTAGATTGGCTATTTTAGATGGGAGCAAAAATGTAAAATCTAAAATTTTGGGTACGAGTGCCTCAACCCAACCTACTTTCTTAGAGCATTTTGACTTAGGCGCGAAGGTGTTGTGTAAGAAACCGGGTTTCTCGGTGCGATATTTTTTGGGATCTACTTATTTTTGATCGATTCTACCATTTTGTGACCGACACCTGCTGCCGAAGCGGGATTTTGGCCTGTGACGAGCCTATCACTCGCCACAACGCCAACTTGAAAATTAAGATTAACTAACGCCGCCAGCCCGTGACAGACAGCACCAACAATGCCACCTGCTTCATAAATAGCACCAATCCCAGCAAGTTCCTGGTTATCAGCAAAATCCCACATTGTACCGTGTCCCCCAGTGTAGAAAATAGCGCCATGTTCTGCGGGATCAATTTGTGCAGGATTGAGAGTATGTTCCACTCGCGCCACCTGCCGCCCACCACTTTTGGCGAGTTGTATTTCGCAGAATAATTGACGTTCATCCCAAACGGCTCGTACCCAATTTAAGAGCAATTAGACAAGCCGTTGCATCGGGATTTGGCTTTAGGGTTCTTTCCGACTACTTGTGTGCAGTTTGCTTGGGTAAAAAAAACAGAAAATAATAAGCTCCTCGTTTGGGGTGTACTTTATCCACTTGCAAACGGCTATTTCAATGGGTCATTTTCCTATAAATCCTTGAACTCAGTCGAGTTTTGTAGAAGTTTAAACCAATTTAATGGGTAGATTTTTACAAATACAAGCTGTTAAAAAAGATCTAGAATCTCAACGCAAAAATTACCCGATCAACACAAAATTCATAACTTCTAGTGACTTATTTTAATTTTTAAAATATTAAGGCAGAGAGAGTTTTTTATAAGAATCTCTTGAAGAAAGCCGATTAAGGTAATGTCCATCCTGCAAATTCCTACTGAATAAAAACATCAACAGGCTGAAAAAATAGAGCAGCGAACAGCCCGGTTAGCAGCGCAATTACGAGCCACTGGGATTGACATTTAACAACTATGAAACAACCTTAATGAGAAGTTAAACCAACCTTATCTTAGCCTTGATGCAAGTTTAGTATGCTTTGTTTAATTCACCGGAAAAGCTCATGCAACTATCACGACGAAAGTTTTTTACATTGGCAGGAGCGAGCGCTGCTGGCACTTTGATGATGTCTCCTCTAGAAGCGCTTTATGCCAGAAAGGCCAATGGTGAATCAGTATTTGGAGGAGGGTATGGACCCCTCGTACCCGATCCGAATGGATTGTTAGATTTACCCGATGACTTTCAGTATCGGGCTTTTTCACGAACGGGCGAAATGATGAGCGACGGTTCCCCTGTGCCCGGTGGTCACGATGGCATGGCGGCTTTCCCAGGTCCCCAAAACACGGTGATTCTGGTTCGCAATCACGAACTGAGTCCGAATTCTTCAACACAAGTTGTGGGTCCAAATCCTTACGATCCTCTTTGCAAAGGAGGGACAACCACACTACAGGTTGGACCCAATCGTCAGCTCATCAAGCACTACGCTTCGCTTACCGGCACCTATCGAAATTGTGCGGGCGGCCCGACTCCTTGGGGTTCTTGGATTACTTGCGAGGAGGATGTCTCGACTGTGGCGACTAATAGAGCACCGGGCGATGCGAGAAATGTCTCCAAATCTCACGGCTACAACTTTGAAGTTCCGGCTCTCGCAACGGTTCCTGTGAATCCCGTACCTTTAGTTGCAATGGGACGGTTTAACCATGAAGCGGTGGCGATCGACCCCAAAACCGGAATTGTCTACGAGACTGAAGACCGAGGAGATAGCCTCTTCTATCGCTTTATCCCCAATCAACGGAACAATTTAAGCGCCGGGGGTACTCTGCAAGCGCTGAAGATTAAGAATATGCCTAAGGCAAAGACTTTTGCAGGCTTTCCCAAGGGCCAACCGATGTCCGTGGAATGGGTGACAATTGACAATCCTGACCCGGCTACGGATACAGTACGGGTCGAAGGTTTCGGTAAAGGTGCTGCCCAGTTTACTCGTGGGGAAGGCATCTGGTACGGCAATCGTGAAGTTTACTTCTGTTGCTCGAATGGTGGCTCTGTTGATGCTGCCACTGGCAGACCGAACGGATTTGGTCAGGTTTGGCGGTATCTTCCCGATCAAGATATGATCGAACTTTTTGTTGAGGCTAAATCGCGTGACGAACTCGATGGCCCTGACAACATTGTTGTGGCACCTCATGGTGATCTGATCATTTGCGAAGATGGCAATGATGAGCAGTTCGTGGTGGGTGTAACTCCTAACGGGGAACTGTATCGTTTCGCAAAAAATGCGCTCAACGATCGGGAGTTTGCCGGAGCCTGCTTCTCGCCGGATGGTCGAACTATGTTCGTTAATATCCAAACCCCAGGCATCACGTTTGCCATTTGGGGTCCTTGGAGGTCTCAACGAGGAGCATAACATTACTGTCTTATAGTGCGAGCATTTTATTTGCCTGTAAAACGCTCTTATGTTCGCACTATGCAGAAGATGGTGAATCACGCCGGATTGTGGCAACATCCGGTGTGGGTTCTCTATAAGCCTATGAAAGTTTAACGGTTTGTGGGAGTTTGAAGAGTAGTGCAATACGTCCGCCAGTCGAAACGAGTGTTTTATTCTCTGGTAATGGTGTCGATCGCCTTTGGCGTTGATTTATCTCAATCTAGGGATTCAGTCGCTCAAATACCCGTTGATTATGTTTGCTATATACAGACGAGTGATGGTCGAACGATCGACTTAGGTAAGCTTTGTGGAAGTAGTGGCAGAGGCCGCCCGATCGCTTTAGATCCCAATGACCAGGCCTTTCTTAATAGTTATCAACGATCGTTGAGCAAACGGCTCAATTCAGCCTCATCCGATGCCGTGTCTCGCGTTCAGCGAAATCCCCAAGCGGCTATCGAACGTGCGCGCGGGATATGTAATTCGCTGAGTGCGGGAATGTCGATCGACTTGCTGCAACCTCAAGGCAATGCTGAAGTTGATGCGCTTAACGCTCTGGCTCCTAAATATTACTGCTCTGAGTTTGACGACTGAGCAAGGAAGTAACTAGATTTTGAAGGGAAGAAAGGGTTGATTAACTGTAAGACTTTTTCTAACATTTGCTAACAATCACTTACATTTACAAGATGTCTTTATGCCATGTAGAATGAATTTAGCCGAGCCGATTAACGGTGACAAACCTTCGTAGTAAGGAACCTCTATATAAATAAGTTGCCTCTACATTATCAAAGCAAATAATCGAATTGGCTAAATGCGGTCACGTGAAAACCAAGCTGAACCCTCATAGTACAAGTGCTTCTAGAGATTTCTAGGGGCTGCTGGTTGATACGCATTGGTTGAGTTCTCATCTCAACTTATAGCGGTTGGCAATTGGATGAAGTACACCCCAAACGAGGAACTTCTTCTTTTGGGCATTCTGAGCCTGTACCTCATCCTAATGACAACTGATATAATATCCTCTTCATCAGCATTCATCAGCGGTTAAAAATTCAAAATTCATCAAGACAGCGCAACTACAAACCTGTCATAAAAAAGGGCTGGCAATTACGCCAGCCCTTCAACTAATTTTAGATATTAAATTATTGCTAATTTAACATCTAAAACCTCAAATCAATCTAGCTTCTGTCAGTAGCAGCTACTGGCTCAAAGCTTGGAACCACCAACTCATCATTCTGCTTGGTGAGTTGATTGTACAGCCTTTCGGTATTCGGGAAATTCGCAGCAGGGAGAGTCGGAAAGCGACGGTAAGGAACAGTATCCTCGCCAAACGCCTCGGCATATTCAACGCTGTTCAACATTGCGTTGATAAAGCCCTTAATCCCTTTACTTGCCAAGATTTGGTTGTAGGTCCGAATCTCCGCTTGATTGCGGGGAGCGCGGCCTAAGAAGTGCTTCGTTCCCAACTCAATCACCTTAGTATTGGGATAAGGTGCGTAGAACTGTTTGATGTACAGCGACGAGCAGCCCAAAGCCTCAATGAACTCCTTGAGATTGATTTCATTGTTGCCCAGTTTGCTTTCCAGCGCCGTGAATTCATTCTTCACAACATAGGGGTGGATGTCGCGCTCAAAAATTTGACGGTAAGCAGCTTGAATTAAAGTTTTCAAAGCTACTTTGTCCGAAGTATTCGTCAGCTTGAACACCTTAGTTTGTTCGCGCCGCTTGCTGACACCTTGAGCGAGGCTATTTTGTAACTCGAATTCGCCCCGATCGAGCGCAGTGCCGAGTTCGATAAACCGAGGAGTTTCTGGCGTCTGAGCTTGGACATTTTGCTCAGCGACGGAACCCGATCGCATCGTCCGCATCGACAAACCACCGGGAGTCACATAGCGCTCGTAGGGAACTGTATCTTCCCCAAAAGCTTCGTTGTACTCCGTGCTGTCGAGGATGGCATCGACCAGCGCGTAAAAACCCTTCTTGGAACAAATGTCAAAGTAAGCGTTCATTTCCTGGCGCCCGTAGGTAGGGCGTCCCAGGAGTCGGCGGTGAATGTACTCGATCGCCTTACAAACGTAGAGCTTGCTCCAGTACATATTGCGGAACACGTCCGACTTCGCCAACATCCGAATAAACTCGCGCATCGGAATCTCGCCGTTTTCCAGCTTAATTTCCGCTACCTTTTGGCGCTGGCCGTCGAACACGTCGCGACCAAACACTTGCAGGTAAGCTGCCCGAATCACCGCTTGGGTGGAACTTTCGGTAAATTTGACACTAGAACTGTTGCTGTAGCTGCTGGAGGCACCGCGGGCAGTTTTCTTGGAAGCAACATAGTTGCTCGGTAACTGGTCTAATTTAAAGACCTTGGGGCCCAGAGAACCAGGAGCAGCACCGCGAGCCGCCGGATTGCTCAACTGATTGTCAATCCCCGCACCTTGACGGATCAGGATGCGGCGGGTGTCCTTGCCGAAGGGAGCGGGACGGCTCTTGGGGTTGCGAGTTTCTTGGGGGAAAATCGCGCCGAACTGAATTTCCAGCGGATCGTTGCCGACACCATAAACGTGCTGGTCTGGCAGAGGCTGGGTGTAGCCGGCAAACAAGGTGATGAACTGAGGAACCTTGCGGTACGGAGCGCTGAAATTGAACAAATCAATTTGCGGGCCCCAGTTGCGACATTCCTGAGCTTCTTGGCCCAAACCGCGCAGGTAAGGCACGGTTTCTTCGCCGAAGTAGTCGGAATATTCCTGGGAATAAACCATCGCGTCTACGAGGGCTGCCAGGCCGCCTTTGCTGACGATCGCAAAATACTTGCTAAATTCCTCCCGCGAGCTCAAACCGCGGCCTAGGAAGTGACGGGCGGCCAATTCTACAGCGCGGCTGTTGACAAACGGCTCGTAGAATTGCTGACGGTACAGAGGAGATTTACCAAGGCGGCGAATAAACTCTTTCATCGAGATTTCGCCATTTTTGACCTTGGATTCCAAGTCAGAAATGCTTTGGCTGTATGCGCGGCTAATGTCGCGCTCGAATACTTGGCGGTAAGCTGCTTTGATTACTTCTAGCTTTTCGGCCGAAGACAGGCCGGTTTTCATGACGAATTTCGACCGTCGCTCGGATGCGTTGAAGTAGATTTGAGGCAGTTGCAGCCCTTGCTGGTCGTTGCTTTCGCGCTGCCGCACCTTATCTGAAGGTGTGGGAGCTTTGAATTCGGTAATTGCTACGTCGAAATACTGTCCGACGATCGCACTTGCCTCTGCATTGTTTCGGAAATAGCCCAAAGATGCTGCCTTCATTTCCTGCATTGCCACAATTGTGGCCGCCGAAGAGCAAGCATTTTCGATGATTTCCCGCAATCCGCGCACGTTCACCGAAATAATGTTCGGGTCGCCCGCGACGATCGCGTAGGTGATGTAGCGCAAAAACCAGCTCAAGTCGCGCAGAGATTTGGTCATGTTGCCCGGGCCGTAGCGCGAGACATTGATCGGCTGAAATCCTGCTGGGATTGGACCGCTGTAGCCGCCACCGTTGCCAGAAAATAGATTTCCCAGCCCCAAGAAACCACCGCCGCCACCGCCGTTGCCGCCGCCTGCGCGACCTTCAACGTAGGTAACAGTTCCCAGTTTCATGCCTTCAGAGACATTCCCCGAGCCGCCGCGAGCCGCTCCTGCTACAGCCATCGCAGGTTCTTGTGGTCTTTCCAAAAATGCCAGCGGGGAACCGCCCGTAAAAATCCGGTTGGCTGCGCGGGATACTATCAGTTCCGAGTTTTGGGTCAGCGTCGCAGAGATATCGATCCGAAGAGCCCCTGAACTGAAATAACTTGCCAGTTCGCTGAGTTCGCCCCGCTGTAGAAAGCGGTCTTGCTGTTCTGCTTGCGAAATTGTTGCGACCGGTACAGTTTGATATAGTTGCGGACGCGCAACCGAGCTTCCACCACTTGCCTTTACAGTCATTAGACTCCTTCGCTCCCTATCTAAATAGTTGCAGCATTTAACCCGACTAACCTTGCCTTCTCATGCAGGGCAAAGTAGGTATTTTTGCTTTGTTTACTTTTTGCCTTTACCCGTCAGGAGGTTCGGGCGCGCTTACTTTCTTAGATTAAAATGTTTTGGTTTCATCTTTCTGCCTGCCGGGAAATGTCCGATCCGAAGGCAGGCACGGGGTACTCCCTCCGCTGCGCTCCGCCGGCATACCCGTGGAAAAAAAGACTCGGCAGGAGAGTTGCCTTTGGGCGATTGCAGCAAGTGCCGTCAATTAAGGGAAAAGAAAATCAAAAATTTTCTTCGGCCTTTTTCTGGGCGTTTACCTTTCTGCTTAAAGACGCCTCCGCTTTACCCGAAAGCTCAGCGTTGGGTGATTGACAGTCCTTGTTTGTTAAAAAGCCTGCCGACATTTATTGTATAGATTTAAGAGAGCGTATATGAGAAAAAATGATAAGTTTTATTACGCACTAGCTGTCAGGGCTTGGCAGTCATGGGTTGGTCGATCGCCCGATCCCTCTGTTTGAGGCTTGTCCAACGCCAGCGAAGCGACACTTTTGTTGCGAGTAACGCAGCCACAGAAGTGCATGGCGTAGCGCTGTTACCCCGTAGCTACTGACAACCAATCTCAAAACCCACGCACTATTACCTCACCTATGGATACTACGCCTGATATCAGCGCTGCCGTGCGGCGGCTTTACGATACTTTCCCCTTCCCGCCCGATCCTTTGTCAGATGAACCGCCCCCAGGGTACAACTGGCGCTGGAGTTGGCCTGATGCTTACAATTTTTGCACCGGGCAAAAGCCGCCAAAACTGGATATTCGGATTTTAGATGCTGGCTGCGGCACTGGTTCGAGCACCGATTATCTGATTCACCTCAATCCTGAAGCTTCGGTGACGGCGATCGACCTGAGTGAAGGTGCTTTGAAAGTAGCACAAGAACGCTGTCGGCGATCCGGAGCGCGAGAAGCTGATTTTCGCCACCTCAGCCTGTACGATGCCGCCGAGTTAGAGGGCGAGTTTGATTTGATCAACTGCGTCGGCGTGCTGCACCACTTACCCGATCCGATCCGGGGCATTCAAGCGCTGGCGGCGAAGTTGGCCGAGGGCGGTTTGATGCACATTTTTGTGTATGCTGAGCTCGGACGCTGGGAAATTCAATTGATGCAAAGGGCGATCGCGCTTCTCCAAGGCCCGCAAAAAGGTGACTATCCCGATGGTGTGAAAGTAGGTCGTCAAATCTTTGATTCCTTACCAGAAAACAACCGTCTTGTCAAGTACGAAAAACAGCGTTGGGCAGGAGAAAATCGGCGGGACGAATGTTTTGCTGATATGTACGTTCACCCGCAGGAAATTGACTACAATATTGAGACTTTGTTCGAGTTAATCGACGCTTCGGGATTGGAATTTATTGGTTTTTCAAATCCGGGATATTGGCAGTTAGAAAGACTTTTGGGCAAAGCGCCGGAATTGATAGAAAGAGCTCAGGGTTTGACGGAACGGGAGCTTTATCGATTAATTGAATTGTTAGATACGGAAATCACTCATTACGAGTTTTTCTTGGGCAAAAAGCCTGTTAATAAAATTGATTGGTCGGACGATAAGGCACTTTTGGCGGCAATTCCAGAGTTGAGTGGTTGTATGCACGGTTGGCCTAGTCAACAAGTGTTTGATTGCAACTACCAATTGATCAATTTGTCAAGTGCGGAATTTGAGTTTTTGCAAGGTTGTGTACCCCCCCCAGCCCCCCCTTGCCAAGGGGGGGAGAAAGAGGGAAGGCCGTCTGGCAAAAGCATAGGAGAGATTTTGACGGATGTGGAGATGGGATTGGATGAAGTGCGATCGATCTTATCAAAACAGCTCATTTTGCTAACACCCGGTAAAATCTAAGGGCGGGCTGTGGGGCCCAACCCCTACTCCCCACAATCAAATTAGCTTTTTGTGGAACAGGCATCTTGCCTGTTCTTGGCTCGGAGTATAATTTCTGTTAAATTCCCAATTAATCAAGGTTTTACACTTGGAGGATTAACAGCGGTAATTTGTGAATAACGAGCGAAATCAGCAATGTTAAAAGTTAGGATATGGGTTAAACCATGAACTAGCATAGCAGCAACTAGCCGCGCATCATGAACATTGACACCTATAACCTTATACGTTATCACCAGTCGCTCCCATTCTTGATAAATTGCTTCGGTATCCAATAAGAGAGGAAAAAGCTGTTTTAAGCGATTAATTTCTGCCTCTGCTTCTGTTGCAGTACGCCCTAATCCATTTCTCTGGAGCGGGCGCGTGCAAACGTTCCAAAACTCGATCAAATTTTGGGGTACGATATAAAGTTGTTCTCCGCGATCGCGCAGAGTAATCACGGCATTAACGGCATCAGGATTCATTGGGTGTGCTGTATCGATGCTACGCAGCAGTATGTTTGTATCTACGAGAAACGGCATTTAACCTCTGTCTCCATAAATGCTCTCTCTGCTAATAGCTTCATCTGAAAGAGTGGGGAAATTTAGGGTACGATGACTGTCAACCCATTCTTGAAATGCGATCGACCATTCTGTTGGGGTAGCTGTTTCATAAAAGGGACCTTGTTGAGGTTCAATTAGCTGTTTGAGCATCGCATCTAGTAATGGTTTAATCTGATCCGCCGTGCGGCTGGTGATTTTTGCCAAAACTTCAGTAATAGTCTGTATCTCTTGTTGGTGAGATTGCTGAAGATTGTGCAGCATAGTTATCCTTGAGTGTAAGTTTTTGGGTTGACAATAACAAAATAAATCGCACTTTTTAAATTGATTTTAATATTATAACTCTAGCGCCAAGCCTAGGAAGTAGGCGATTGCTCGTTCCCAGGTCAAAGCCTGGATGCACGTACTAGGATTTTCTGTCATTGCGAACGTAGTGAAGCAATCTCAAAGCTGACGCACCTTTCCCAAATCCCAAATCCCAAATGGATTGACACAGGCCCCCGTCTGCGGCTACGCTTTGAAGTTAGAGGTTGCTTTGCTTGTAGAGGAAGTAGCCCGCGTCGCCCAAAAATCTAGTTGCACTGCCCAAAGCTGCTGGTAACAGCAATGGACAGCTCACCGCCAAACTGGTATCAGCAGTCTGGAGGCTAACGGAGTATGATAACACTCTCTGTAGCCGCCCTGCTATGTCTTGAAATGCGGGGCGGCTGGGTTTTTGGGTTTTTCTAGAAAACCCAAAACCAGGAGAACATAATTATGTCACAGGAATTCTTGCCTGACGACAACAAATTCGATCGGCCAAATGACGACTCAGCAGCAGAATCGGAACAGGATGTGGTTTGTGTAACGGTGACAGGTTCGCCCAAGGGTGTCAGGGAAACCATACTCACCTTGTACCGGCTAGGATTTGCCGAAGTCGGCGATTGGAGTCCCGTACAGCGTGCAGCCAATCCGAAGCAAGTGATGAGTGTGCTGATTCGCCGTCGGAAGCGCAAAGCGTAGGTGTGACAAAAGCACCTGAGCCAGCGATTATTTAGCTGGTATTGCGAGGCTCGCGGTAAAATAGCTGAAACGCCTTTTTTGCGTCGCGAGCCTCGAAGAATGACTGGGAAAGGGTTTCAGCTATTTTTCTGGACGAGTAGTGGTGCGATTTCTCAAAAAAATCCCTGAGCCTCGCAAATCGCCTCTGGATACTTTGCGCTGTATGGGATGTACAATGCAGGAGTCCCCACTCGCTGGGGAAACTAATTGAATGGAAACAAAATGGTTTCAGCACTGTAGTCGGCAGCGGGAAAAGTCCCCACTCGCTGGGGAAACTAATTGAATGGAAACCCCATTGCTTTGTTTTGCTCTACTTCTGCTAGTAGTCCCCACTCGCTGGGGAAACTAATTGAATGGAAACGCTTGGCACGATCCGCTGAACCGGCACCGACAGCCGGTCCCCACTCGCTGGGGAAACTAATTGAATGGAAACACTTTACGACTGGTTTCGGAAAGTAAGCTATCTAGTCCCCACTCGCTGGGGAAACTAATTGAATGGAAACTGGATTCCCAGACTTAGATCTTCGGCCACATCGATTGTGTCCCCACTCGCTGGGGAAACTAATTGAATGGAAACGCGGCTATCCCTTGCGGGTATTCCTGGGCAACGTAGCACTGAGAGTCCCCACTCGCTGGGGAAACTAATTGAATGGAAACGTAATCCTCCCAGCATTTCCGCCATCAGTTACCATATTGTCCCCACTCGCTGGGGAAACTAATTGAATGGAAACGAATGTATCCACATTCATCGCCAAAATCCTCCGAAAGTCCCCACTCGCTGGGGAAACTAATTGAATGGAAACTTAGCCGTACTTTCTGCTGTGTAACCAAAAATTAAGTCCCCACTCGCTGGGGAAACTAATTGAATGGAAACTCAGATTGTAAGTTGATGAATGAACCCGCATAAATGCTCTCGTCCCCACTCGCTGGGGAAACTAATTGAATGGAAACCATTCTAAACAGATTTTAGGGATTGACAAGTCGGGAAAAATGTCCCCACTCGCTGGGGAAACTAATTGAATGGAAATGACCGAGCCGCAAAGGAACCGCGCCCAGAGCCAAACGTCCCCACTCGCTGGGGAAACTAATTGAATGGAAACACTAAAGATCCCGGTGCTGACTTGCTACCATCTAGCGTCCCCACTCGCTGGGGAAACTAATTGAATGGAAACACAAATGATACTTTACCGAATTTTTGGGTTAGGTTTGTCCCCACTCGCTGGGGAAAGTAATTGAATCGAAACCTAAGTGGGTATCTTTATCTGCTTCATAAGTTTGAAGCCCCCACTCGCTGGGGAAACTAATTGAATGGAAACTCAACACCGAGTTTATTGTCAATTTGACCAGTAAATTGTCCCCACTCGCTGGGGAAACTAATTGAATGGAAACTCAACCCACGGGAGCGGATCTGAAAATGGAGGGTTGATGAATACTGTTTTATTCCAGCTCCCCACTCGCTGGGGAAACTAATTGAATGGAAACCTTTCTCATTTGAGAGAATCGATAGAGAGTAGCTTGCCGGTCGTCCCCACTCGCTGGGGAAACTAATTGAATGGAAACGAAATCAGTTCAATCTTTGTCAGCGCTCCGATGTTTGGTGGCAAGTCCCCACTCGCTGGGGAAACTAATTGAATGGAAACATTTGTAGGCTGACGGGTGTATTACCGTCGTTGAGAGTCCCCACTCGCTGGGGAAACTAATTGAATGGAAACATAATCAGTGGCAAAAAACGGTGTTTATCAAGTCCCCACTCGCTGGGGAAACTAATTTAATGGAAACGCAACACGCCACGCTGCCTGAGCGCCTATCTTTCCGCTGCGCGCCCCACTCGCTGGGGAAACTAATTGAATGGAAAATCATCTGCCCTGGCTATTTTCAACGTCAGGGGTTTTTTTCTCACTACTTGCTCAAACCTGAAATCCTGACCTAAACAAACCAGGATTATTTGCAGTTATAATTACGCTTATTAGTACAAAATATTGCTTTATGGACTACCACGACATCATCACAATTGAACCTGGAAAACGCAGTGGCAAACCATGTATTCGGGGAATGCGAATCACCGTCTACGACATCTTAGAATATCTCGCAGGTGGCATGACGGAAGCCGAAATTATGGAAGATTTTTCAGAATTAACTTCGGCAGACATCAAAGCCTGCCTTGCTTTTGCCGCAGATCGTGAGAAAAAGTTATTTGTGGCCTCCCTGTAAAACTACTGTTGGACGAAAACCTCTCAGACCGAATTACTTAGAGAATTATCGGTTTTTCTCCCGATTCAGTTCATATCACAACCTTAGAACTGACAAATACTGATGATGCAGAAATTTGGGAAATATGCAACTACAAATGATTTTGTGATTGTTTCCAAAGATTCTGACTTTCACCAACGGAGTTTACTTTACGGTCATCCTCCCAAATTTATTTATCTCCGTGTTGGCAATTGCTCAACATCTAAAATTGTTCAAATGCTACAATAGGAAATCGACATCATTAGTCAGTTTGGAGATAGAGAAGCAGAGAGTATACTGGTATTGTCGTAGCAGGGAACCAAAGGAGCAAAGACTGAGGATATATTAAGTTAAGGAGTTTACAGGATGGAATAAAATCTCCAGCAAGTTAAGCTAATAAAAGTTGTTGATATCGGCTGAATAATTTACTGAAAATGATGAAAGAAGACACTATCACAATCGTTGGTTTTCATGCACATATTTACTTCGACGCTGATAATCGCGATGCCGCAGCGCGTGTACGAGAAGGATTGAGTCAGTTTGAGGTGCAGCTTGGGCGTTGGCATGACAAACCCATTGGCCCCCACCCCCAAGCGATGTATCAAGTTGCATTTTTACCAGACCAGTTTGGCAAAGTCGTTCCCTGGTTAATGCTGAATCGTGAGGGACTCAATATTCTCATTCACCCTGAAACAGGCGACGATGTGGCCGACCATACGAAACATTCTTTGTGGCTAGGAGAGAAACTAGAGTTGAATATCGAATTCCTGCGACCTAGGACAGCCAACGCAAGCTTCTGATCGATCTTCTTGCGCGCAACGTGAGGGCGAATCCACACTGACTTATCCCTGATAATAGATAATTAGCCGCCAATTTGAGACATTGTACGGCTGTAATTTCCTTGAGTAGTTCCCGAATCTCGCTGCTTGAAATTAATCTCGGGTTTAATCTCTAATATGTGCCGCACTCGATCGCGCAATTCGCTTGTAGGAGTCCCACCACGCAGAGCAGTTTTCAAGTCAATTTGACCCGTTTCGTTCAGCAGACAAGGCCGCAGCCACCCGTCCGCAGACAAACGCATCCGGTTGCAGCGATCGCAAAAACACTCGGACATTTGGCTGATAAATCCTAAAGTGCCCTTCGCCCCCGGAATTTGAAACACATCCGCCGGCCCATTTCCGCGAATTCCTGACTCGGCTAACCCGTATTTGTCGTTAATTTGTTGCCGCAATTCGGCTGAGGCTACCCAACCTTTATCGCCAAATAAATCCCCATTCCCGATCGGCATAAACTCAATAAAACGAACGTGCCAATTCCGGTTAATTGTTAACGCCGCTAAATCCAATATTTCGCTGTCATTCACACCGGGAATTACCACAACATTCAGTTTCAGCGGGTCGAATCCAGCTTGATAAGCCGCTTGAATTCCCTCCCAAACCTGCGTCCACCGCGATCGTCCCCGACTGCCAATTATCTTATCAAAAGTCTCCGGTTCCAAGGAATCCAAACTAATATTAATCCGGCGCAAACCAGCATTGTAGAGATTTTCCGCCATTCCCGCCAGCAAAAAGCCGTTGGTTGTCATGGATAAATCTCGGGTTTCCGGCATTGAGGCGATCGACCTCACCAATTCCACCACCCCAGGCCGCAGCAGCGGTTCCCCACCAGTCAACCGAAACTTGGTAAATCCCACCGGTATAAAAACTTCCCGCAGCAGAGTTAGCAATTCCGAGTGAGTTAACAACTGTTGCTGCAATACATAGTCCAACTCGCTACCTTCCGGCATACAGTAGAGACAGCGGAAGTTGCAGCGGTCTATCAAGCTAATCCGAAGGTAGTCTACGGTATCCATGTCAATAGTTTGTAATATTATTTAATTATAAATGCTGACTCAATTTTCTGCAATTATCGGCTGTAGAGTAAATCTCTAGTCTAAAATCTATAATCTAAAATACAATTAATATCATCCAAAAAGGGATACAAGCCCCCAGCTCCCGGCTGTAGAGTAAATCTAAAATCTAAAATCTAAAATCTAAAATTGCTAAATTTATGTTTTTTGAATTTGAAGCTGATTTTGTGGAAGCTTTGCGCTGCATTCCGATGCAGGTACGTCTCAAGTTAGATACTTGCGGCATTAAATTGAAGTTGCAGGATTGGAATCATTTCAACCAAGCAGAACGGCAAAGTCTTGTAGAGTTACCTTGCTTGACAGAAGCAGAAATTATCGACTACCGAGAAAAGCTCAACCAAGTGTTAATTAAACAGACAGGGAAACCGGGAACTGATTTGGCGGTTGATGAAAATCCCCCGTGGATGGATGCTGCAACTGTACCGGAGTCGGTTTCTGCAAAAGCGCAAGAGCTCGGCGTGACAATTTCTTTGGCCCAGTGGGCGAGTTTGCAGCCTCTACAGCGATTTGCTTTGATTAAGCTTAGTCGATCGAGCCACGAGAATAAAAATTTCATCCCGGCACTCCAAGAGTTTAAGGTTATTGAATGAGATCCAGTTTTAATTGACTTTTAGGGCGCAGAGGGCGCAGAGTCCGAGAAGGGAGAGTCTGCTCATTTATTTGCGCGATCGTCCTCTGTTTTTTCTCACTAAGTGAGAGGTATTTGGTGAGAAGGACGAGAACAACGTGTCAAAGAGTGTGGTCTGGCGGTGGGAGAGGTAGGGTGAGGTCGATCGGACATTTAACGGGTTGAGATTTCCGAAGCGCCCAACACCAAAATCAAAAAAAAGCATTAATTTAATTTTAAGTATTGTTACCGCAGCGTGGTATTATTTTTCTGAGTTTGCAAAGCACTCGCCTGCTACCTGCATTAGTTTCTGAGCTTCGTGAACACGCAAAACACACCCACCGAACCCACACCAGCAAACGAGGATATTCCTCAGGCTGGCACAGTCTCGACAGTCTCGACAGTCTCGTCCGAGACTAGCAATCCCATGCAAGACTTTTATCGCCTCCAACAAGAGTTGTTGGCGTACACCCTTGCATTTACGGCGATTATTTTTATCTCCGTTTGGATTTTTTACTCGCTCAACATTGCCCTGAATTATTTGCTTGGGGCGAGCACAGGTGTGGTTTACTTAAAGATGTTGGCTAGAGACGTTGAACGAATCGGCAGCCAAAATCAACGCATCAGCAAGACAAGGCTCGGTGTGTTTTTAGCGGTGATGATAGTAGGAACACAGTGGAATCAGCTACAGATTTTACCGATATTTTTGGGATTTCTGACTTACAAAGCTGCGCTGTTGGTTTACGTGATCCGAAGTGCATTAGCACTAGACTACAGGTAGGTCAGGCAATTCGAGCAAAACTCAACTCATCGATTTGTATGGGGAAGCCCGTTGAATGGCAATGCTTGACGTTCTAAACACCTTTAATCGTTTCCCCCTCGCCAAATTGGAAGTTGGCCAGCAGTTGTACTGGCAACTCGGCAATCTGAAAGTGCACGGGCAGGTTTTTCTAACCTCGTGGTTTGTAATTGCTGTTTTAGTCGTAGTTTCGATTTTAGGAACCAGCAAAATCCAGCGAATTCCCAGCGGAATGCAAAATTTTATGGAGTATGCGCTGGAATTTATTCGGGACTTGGCTAAAAACCAAATTGGGGAAAAAGAATATCGCCCTTGGGTACCGTTTATTGGTACATTATTTCTGTTCATCTTTGTGTCAAACTGGTCTGGCGCTCTAATTCCTTGGAAGCTGATTAAGCTGCCATCAGGCGAATTGGGAGCTCCTACCGCTGACATCAACACGACGGTAGCATTTGCACTGCTGACTTCTCTAGCATATTTTTATGCAGGTCTCAGCAAAAGCGGCTTGGGGTATTTCGCCCACTATGTTGAACCGGTGCCTTTCATGTTGCCGTTCAAAATCATAGAAGATTTCACTAAGCCTCTGTCCCTAAGTTTCCGTTTGTTTGGCAACATTCTTGCGGACGAATTGGTGGTCGGAGTGCTAGTGTTGCTAGTGCCTTTATTTGTTCCTCTGCCAGTGATGGTTCTGGGACTATTTACCAGTGCAATTCAAGCTTTGATTTTTGCAACCTTAGCCGCAGCCTACATAGGTGAAGCTCTAGAAGGCGGTCACGGCGAAGAACACCACGATTAACTAACGATAAACGGCGAAGAATGAATGAGGAAAAAGAAAATTTCTGAGCTCAAACTTCCTCCCGTCACATCGGACAATTCTGTAGACTTTCTGTTCTCAATTTTGTACTTTAGATAAGGAAAATCATCATGAACCCAACAGTTGCTGCCGCTTCCGTAATTGCCGCCGCTTTGGCAGTAGGTTTAGCTGCAATCGGCCCTGGCATCGGTCAAGGTAATGCAGCAGGTCAGGCTGTAGAAGGGATTGCCCGTCAGCCGGAAGCAGAAGGTAAAATTCGCGGCACCTTGCTGTTGAGTTTGGCGTTCATGGAAGCGCTCACAATTTACGGTTTGGTCGTAGCCCTAGTGCTGCTGTTTGCCAACCCCTTCGCATAATAATTGGAAATTTTAGATTTGAGGTTTTGGCGATTCTAATCCAAAATCTCAAATCTAAAATCGATTAAGCGAATTAGATGGAAGCCGTCAAAAAATCATGATGCACTGGACAGTATTACTAGCAGTTGAAGAAGCGGCTAAGGAAGGGGGACTGTTTGATATAGATGCTACGCTGCCTCTGATGGCGGTGCAGTTTTTAATTCTAGTCGCAGTCTTGAATGTAATTTTTTACAAGCCGCTCAGCAAGTCAATTGACGATCGCGCCGATTACATTCGCAACACTCAAGTCTCCGCCCAAGAACGCTTGGCAAAAGCTCAGCAACTAGCGCAGCAGTACGAGCAAAAACTGGGAGAAACTCGCAAACAGTCTCAATCAGTAATTGCTGCTGCTCAAGCTGATGCCCAAAAAATTGGGGCAGCCAAAGTAGCTGAGGCTCAACAAGAAGCTCAAGTCGCGCGAGAAAAGGCTGGGCAAGAAATAGAGCAGCAAAAGCAAGAAGCAATGCGCTCACTAGAACAACAAGTAGACGCGCTCAGCGGCCAAATTCTCGAAAAGCTATTAGGGCAGTCGCTGGCCAAATAGCGAGACCGAAGAGTTTTAGATTTTGGAGGGAATCTTAAATCTAAAATCGCTTCACCCAATCTGCACGCGCAATTATGGAAGAGTATCATGGGGACTGTTTTATTGCTAGCCACAGAAGCTAGCGGCGAAGGTGGTTTCGGTTTAAATTTCGATATTTTAGAAACCAACCTGATTAACCTGGTCATTATTATTGCAGTGCTGTTTTATTTCGGGCGCGGATTTGTAGGTAAAATCCTGACTGAAAGGCGTTCGGGCATCCAAGAGGCGATTCAAGAAGCAGAAAAACGCCAAAAAGATGCAGCAGCAGCTCTAGCAGAGCAACAGCAAAAATTGACTCAAGCGCAAGCAGAAGCGGAACGAATTCGGGCCGCTGCTGAAGAAACTGCCAAGAAAGCAAAAGAAGCAATTCTAGCTCAGGCAGCGCAAGACGTTGAAAGAATGAGAGCAACGGCAGGTCAAGAGTTGGAAGCAGAGCGGGAAAGAGCGATCGCCCAACTGCGATCGGCGGTTGTATCTCTGGCATTAGCAAAGGTGGAAAGCCAGCTAAAAACTAGCTTGGACGACAGCGCTCAACACCAATTAATCGATCGCAGCATTGCGTTACTGGGAGGCTAAAACGTGAGTACAGTCAGCACAGAAGTCTTACAGCCTTACGCATCTGCCTTGATGTCACTGGCTCAGTCCAACAATCTCTCAGAGAAGTTTGGCGAAGATATTCGTTCCTTACTGAGCCTGCTAGAAGGTTCGGAAGACTTGCGTCAATTTTTAGCCAATCCGCTGGTAAAACCGGATGCTAAAAAAGCCGTGATTCAGCAAATAGCGGGTGAAGAAATGAGCCCCTTGATGCACAGCTTTCTGAAGCTATTAGTAGACAAAGGAAGAATTCTTTTTTTAGAAGGAATTGGCAAACAATACTTGGCAAGGCTCCGAGAACTAAACCAAACAGTATTGGCTGAAGTTACATCGGCAGTCCCGCTTTCAGACGCTCAACAGCAGACTGTTCGCGAGAAAGTGCAGGCGATGACCAGCGCTAGAAGCGTAGAAATTGAAACCAAAATAGACGCAGATTTAATCGGCGGTGTGGTAATCAAAGTAGGCTCTCAAGTAATTGATGCCAGCCTGCGGGGACAATTGCGCCGTCTGGGACTTCGCTTGAATTCCTGATTTAAGGAAGCAGGAGGAAGGAAGAAGGAAGCAGGAAAAAGGAAGAAGGAAGAATCAAACAGGAAGCAGGAATAAATTAATTTCTGTTTTTGAGTTGTTAGTCCCAAATTCTTACTACCAAATCCCTATTCTTTCTTGCGGAAAACATCGACAGACAACTAACAACTGACAACTGACAAATAATAACTAACATGGCAGCAATCAGACCTGACGAAATTAGCAGCATTATTCGCCAGCAAATTGAGCAGTACGACCAAGACGTAAAAGTCTCTAACGTTGGTACTGTTCTGCAAGTAGGCGACGGTATTGCCCGGATTTATGGCTTGGATAAAGCCATGTCTGGGGAATTGCTAGAATTTGCCGACGGCACCGTGGGCATTGCACTGAACCTCGAAGAAGATAACGTGGGTGCAGTGTTGATGGGCCAAGGCCTCGGCATTCAAGAAGGTTCGGCAGTTACTGCTACTGGCAGAATTGCTGAAGTCCCCGTGGGTGAAGCAATGTTGGGACGGGTAGTTGATGCTTTGGCCCGTCCGATTGACGGCAAAGGAGAAATTAAAACTACTGAATCTCGCTTGATTGAATCTCCGGCACCGGGGATTGTTTCTCGCCGTTCTGTTTACGAACCCATGCAAACAGGAATTACCGCTATTGATGCGATGATTCCGGTGGGAAGAGGACAGCGGGAACTGATTATCGGTGACAGACAAACCGGTAAAACTGCGATCGCGATCGACACGATTATTAACCAAAAATCGGAAAACGTGATCTGCGTTTACGTGGCGATCGGTCAAAAAGCTTCTACAGTAGCTAACATCGTCAACGTCCTGCAAGAAAAGGGCGCGATGGACTACACGATCGTAGTAGCAGCCAACGCTAGCGACCCCGCAACCCTGCAATACTTGGCTCCCTACACAGGTGCTAGCTTAGCCGAGTATTTCATGTACAAAGGCAAGCACACTTTGGTCATTTACGATGACCTTTCCAAACAAGCACAAGCTTACCGCCAAATGTCTCTGTTGCTGCGCCGTCCTCCCGGTCGCGAAGCTTATCCCGGAGACGTGTTTTACCTGCACTCTCGCTTGCTAGAACGCGCTGCTAAATTGAGCGACGAGTTGGGCGAAGGCAGCATGACTGCTTTGCCGATTATCGAAACCCAAGCTGGTGACGTTTCTGCTTACATTCCGACGAACGTAATTTCGATTACCGACGGTCAAATCTTCCTTTCTTCTGACTTGTTTAACGCTGGTTTGCGTCCTGCAGTAAACCCCGGTATTTCAGTATCGCGGGTAGGTTCGGCAGCTCAAACTAAGGCGATGAAAAAAGTAGCCGGTAAGGTGAAATTGGAATTGGCGCAGTTTGAAGAACTGGCAGCATTTTCTCAGTTTGCTTCTGACTTGGATAAAGCTACTCAGAATCAATTGTCGCGCGGTCAGCGCTTGCGGGAACTGTTGAAACAGCCCCAAAGCTCGCCTCTGCCGATGAACGAACAAGTAGCTGTGATCTATGCCGGTATTAACGGTTATATGGATGACATTCCGGTGGAAAAAGTCAGCAAGTTTACTGTGGGTTTGCGCGACTATTTGCGGACTAGCAAGCCGAAGTACGGCGAAATTGTTCAAGGCGGAAAAGCTTTGACTGATGAAGCTGAAAAGCTGCTGAAAGAAGGCATCACTGAATACAAGCAAAGTTTTCTAGTTTCTGCGTAGTAGACAAGTAGGAATTTTGAACCGCAGATGAACGCGGATTAACGCAGGTAATCTGAAGTTAATCTGCGTTACTCTGCGTTAATCGGCGGTTTTAATTAAGAAGATGCGGGCAAGGATGTAAGGAGAAAGTTATGGCAAATCTGAAAACTATTCGCGATCGCATTAAGTCGGTCAAGAACACTAAAAAGATTACAGAAGCGATGCGTTTGGTGGCCGCTGCAAAGGTGCGCCGCGCTCAAGAACAGGTGACTGCTACTCGGCCTTTTGCCGATCGGCTGGCAGAGGTATTGTACGGTTTGGCGGAACGCTTGCAGTTTGAAAACCTTGATTTGCCGCTGCTGAAAAAACGCGAAGTGCGATCGGTGGGACTGTTGGTAGTTTCGGGCGATCGGGGTTTGTGCGGCGGCTACAACAGCAACATCATCAAATACGCCGAAAATCGCGCTAAGGAAATCAAAGCTGAAGGCTTAGACTACAAATACGTGTTGGTAGGACGCAAAGCTACTCAGTATTTCCAGCGCCGCGAACAGCCGATCGATGCTACTTACGCTAACTTGGAACAAATTCCCACAGCACCGGAAGCGGCACAAATTGCTGACGAATTGCTTTCCTTGTTCCTGTCGGGAACTGTGGACAGAGTTGAGCTAGTTTACACCAAGTTTGTGTCGCTAATTAGTTCGCGTCCGGTAATTCAAACTTTGCTGCCCCTCGACCCCCAAGGTTTGGAAACTCCCGATGATGAAATCTTCCGCTTGACATCGCAAGGCGGACAGTTTCAAGTATCGCGGGAGAAGGTTGCTTCACCTACGAAAAGCTTGCCCAGGGACATGATTTTCGAGCAAGATCCGGCGCAAATTCTGGAGGCTCTTTTGCCCTTGTATTTGAACAACCAATTGCTGCGGGCTTTGCAAGAGTCTGCTGCTAGCGAGTTGGCGGCGCGGATGACTGCGATGAACAATGCTAGTGAGAATGCTAGCGATTTGATCCGTAGTTTGACGCTGACTTATAACAAGGCGCGGCAAGCAGCAATTACTCAGGAAATCCTGGAAGTTTCCGGCGGTGCTGAGGCTTTGAAGGGTTAGGTTAGGGTTGACAATTTGTTGATTTTATGGTATGCGTCTGAGGTAACTCAGGCGCTTTTTTTAAAATATTTCGGCTGCACGAGCTTTCATCTCTGATAGAGTCGAAGTATTGAACGCGATTGTGCGATCGTCTTTAAAAAAATGGCAAAAAAAATCTGGATTGTCTACAAAACCGAAAGCATGAGTGCTCCCGGCTGGGAACAACGTCAGCTTATGCCGAGGGGCGGTCTAACTAATATACTTTGGGAAAATTGGACTTGGGAAGAAAACCCAGAAATTCCTCAAGTAGGGGACAAAACCCGCGATTATGAAAATCTATCTGACCCCGGTAATGGAGTCACCCACGGGAAAGATGGAGATTGGGTAGTTACTCGCGTTCAGCAGTTTTCTGCTTCGGATACTGAGGAGCGAATTGTGGTGTGTTACTGTTCTTACCAACCTGTTCCATCGGATTGGGAAGCGCTACAACGGGGTGAGTCTGTCAATCAGATGGTAGCAACTGTCGAGCAATATTGACTGGATAATTAGTTCGTAAAAGCGATCGCCTATTCCTGCACAATCTCATACAAATCTTCGATCGACAAATCAAAAGTCCTTGCCAACTTGTGCAAGGCTGTCACGTCAACAGTTGCTAATCCAGGCGATCGGGCATAGGTTCTCAGCGTGCTGTAGACTACGCCCGATCGCTCTGACACCTCTTTCAGCGTCCAGCCTTTCTCAGCAGCCAACTCTCGAACCCGCAACTTAATTAAGCCCATAACCTCTTGAGATGTGATTAATATAAGTCAGAGAATTGTACTGTAAAAAGCGATCGCCTACTCTTTGACGACCTCAACCAAATCTTCCACCATCACGTCAAAAGTACGTGCTAACTTCAACAGACAAGTGATATCAAATCCGTTAGCATCGGAATAGTAAATTCGAGTTGACTGTTGACGGTTGACTGTTCACGGCGTCAACAGTCAACAGTCAACAGTCAACCGTCAACATCATTCCGGTGTAACCGGAAATGATATGAAATCAACCATTGCCATTCCCGGAGAACGTGAATAGGTGGTGAGTGTGCTGTAAATGACTCCCGATCGCTCAGAAACCTCTTTGATCGTCCAGCCTTTCTCAGCAGCAAATTCTTTAACCCGCAATCTAATTAAACCCATTGACAAAAAACTAGATTTACTCTGGGATAAAATTTTATCGTAAAAAGCGATCGCTCACTCCTGCACAATTTCCACCAAGTCTTCAATCATTACATCAAAGGTGCGAGCCAATTTGTGTATAGAAATAAAGTCAATGGTTGACACTCCCGGACAGCGGGCGTAGTGTCTGACGGTGCTGTAAATTACTCCCGATCGTTCTGAAACTTCTTTCAGCGTCCAGCCTTTCTCGCTAGCTAGTTCTCTGACTTTTAACCTGACTAAACCCATACTTGACAAATGATGGTGTACCATCATCGGATAGTTTTATCCCAAAAAGCGATCGCCTACTCTTTGACGACCCTCAATCTAATTAAACCCATTGACAAAAAACTAGATTTACTCTGGGATAAAATTTTATCGTAAAAAGCGATCGCTCACTCCTGCACAATCTCATACAAATCTTCGATCGACAAATCAAAAGTCCTAGCCAACTTGTGCAAGGCTGTCACGTCAACTGTTGCTAATCCAGGCGATCGGGCATAGGTTCTGAGCGTGCTGTAGACTACGCCCGATCGCTCTGAAACTTCTTTCAGCGTCCAGCCCTTCTCGGCAGCGAATTCTCGCACCCGCAACTTAATTAATCCCATAACCTCTTGACAGTTGACTAATATAAGTCATATAGTTATAATGTAAAAAGCGATCGCCCCAACGTCTGGAAAACTTAAAGACGATCGCCTATCCAAATTCAATCCCTTTACAAAAGTTTGTACTCTTTACAAAGGATTTGCTTAACATCATGTTAACAAAATTTTCGCGAAAATCAACCCCCAGACACAGATTGAGCCGGTTTGTGACGAAAGAGGCGATCGCGCGGCTGCTGAAAATCAAGGTAGAACAAATATATCGCTTCGAGTGCTGGGCGCATATCCTGTACGTGCACGCTAAAGGGATGAGTCGGTTTGTGAGTTATGCCGACTTTCCGCCTGTTTTGGGAGTGGAATCGCCCTCTGGTTTAGATTTTGGTTATTGGAAGCGCCGTTGGGCGAGTCAGAAGGAGAGACACGCGCCGGATTTTTGGGTGGATTTTTATGCGGCGAGATTTCAGAAAGCTGTTTGTGTTTCTGAATTGTTGGAGTGGGGGGAAATGGTGGGGGTGATTAAATTGATGTTAAGTCGAATAGCTCTGGAGTCGCTGCGAAAGGTTTATGCACAAGAAAAATCTCTGCTAGAACATTTCTAAATACTAAATGATTAACGATCAGGATTTTCTGCACGGTGCAGCGTTCTTAAGATTAATTAACTCTGGCTCTAGGATTACTATCACCCATGCCTTTGAAATACATCAGTCAATATACTTAGTTGAAAGTGATAGCAGTAAGTCAGCTATTCTCTTCAAAGTTTCTAAGAAAGCTACTTCTGCATGGTCTTTCACCTTGAGCGCTCAGGAAAAATCTGCTCTAGCTACTGTGTATGACAAGTATCCTGACTTTTCGGCATTTATAGCGCTAGTTTGTCACAAAGACGGTATTTGCTGTATAGCTGAAGAGCGATTGTGGAGTATAGTTGATAAAAATGCAGATATTAGTGTTCAACACATATCCGTGTCTAGGCGACCTCACGGAAGTTACCATGTAAGTGGCCCAGGCAGGCAGCAGATGAATCAGACTGTACCTCAGAATGATTGGCCTCGCGTAGTTTTGTAAAATAAAAAAACCGCTATGAGTAAAATTCCTATTAAAAATGATGGCTATTGTATCAACAAGTTTCTTGACAGGATTAAGAGCCAACTGGGAGACACAGCAGCAGAGCAGTTAAAGCAAGCTGCTGTTGAAATTGTTCAAAATTGCGTTGATGTTTACTCAACCACATTTGGCAGTGGTGATGTTGGTGCTACAGGAACAGGTATTGTTAGCAATCATCATAAAGGCAAAATACCTAATGGTACTACTGGACTAATCTATGGCAAAGTCCAAAGCGGCAAAACTAATACTACCATTGCTACGCTGGCACTTGCTGAAGCTAATAAATTTCGTTGCTTCATTGTATTAACATCTGATAATACATGGCTCGGCAAACAAACAGCAGAGCGTTTCACGAATCAGATCAAAGGTGGCCCTGTTGTCCGTAATTGGGAACAATGGAAAAATGATCCCATAGAATTCGGTAATCAACTGCACGACTATATTAATGATACTGGTGTTGTCTTAGTATCCACAAAAAATGGGCGTCATCTTGAGAACTTGCTTAAGGTTCTCAAGTCGGCTAAAGCCAGTAGCGTACCCACTCTGATCTTTGATGATGAGGCTGACAATGCTAGTCTAAATACCAACGAAGCCAAGCAAGCTAAGAAGGAAAAAAATACGGTTCCTGATAGTAAGATATTTGAATTAATAGCCAAAATTAGGCAACAAGTTGCTAATCACATATATTTACAAATTACAGCTACCCCTCAAAGCTTGTTGCTGCAAAATGTCGATCACGTCTGTAAGCCAGCCTTTTGCGTACTCTCTAAACCAGGAAAAAAATATATAGGAGGAGACAAATTTTTTGAACAAAATAGCCAACATTGCTGTCCGGTGGAAGCCGAAGAACTGGATAAGTTAAAAAAACAGAGAGGAAAAATCAACCCTGGAGATAATTGGGGTAATTGCTCAACTAGGGGAAAAAATGGAGCCATCAATAGAGAGAGCTTGTTGAATAGATTGATAAGCAGTTAAAC
>NZ_JAUBRN010000130.1:0-5103 GCF_036701875.1 Microcoleus sp. MON1_C5
GTTGAGAATGCTCGTTCGACTCTACCGTTTCGACAATGAGTAGATTTTCGACAATCGGTTCTGGTTGAGAATGCTCGCTCGACTCTACCGTTTCTGAAACTTCTAGATTTCCGACAATCGGTTCTGGTTGAGAATGCTCGTTCGACTCTACCGTTTCGACAATGAGTAGATTTTCGACAATCGGTTCTGGTTGAGAATGCTCGATCGACTCTTGTCTTTCTACAGTTTCCAGAAACTCTGCGACTGGTTGCATTCCGGGTTCTAAATCGCTTATTTCCTCTGGTGTTTCTGTAATGGGTTCGGATTCTGGTTGAGAATAGTCGATCGACTCTTGCCTTTCTACAACTGGTTCGGATTCTGGTTGAGGATGCTCAACCGACTCTACTGTTTCTGAAACTTCTAGATTTTCGACAATCGCTTCTGGTTCATGATGCTCGATCGACTCTTGCCTTTCGAGAACTGGTTCGGATTCTGACTGAGGATGCTCGATCGACTCTACTGTTTCTGAAACTTGCAGATTTTCGACTATCGGTTCTGGTTGAGGATGCTCGATCGACTCTACTGTTTCTGAAACTTGCAGATTTTCGACAATCGGTTCTGGTTCATGATGCTCGATCGACTCTACTGTTTCTACAACTGGTTCGGATTCTGGTTGAGAATAGTCGATCGACTCTACTGTTTCTGAAACTTGCAGATTTTCGACAATCTGTTCTGGTTGAGGATGCTCGATCGACTCTACTGTTTCTGAAACTTCTAGATTTTCGACAATCGGTTCTGGTGGAGAAGGTTCTATCGGGAGTATCTCACTTTTGTAAAAAACATTTTTTACAAAAGTGAGCATCCTGCTTGCTTGTTTAGATATCTGTAGCGAGTAAGATGATCTGGTTCCTGTGACACCCAAACTGAGATGCTTCCCTTTAATCGGCTGTACGGTTTCTGGAACTGGTTCTGATTCTGGTTGAGGATGTTCTCTCAACTCTACGGTTTCTGGAACTGGTTCTGATTCTGGTTGAGGATGTTCTCTCAACTCTACGGTTTCTGGAACTGGTTCTGATTCTGGTTGAGGATGTTCTCTCAACTCTACCGTTTCTGGAACTGGTTTTGATTCTGGTTGAGAATCATAAAGCAACTCTACGGTTTCTGCAACTGGTTCCGATGCTGAATGAGAATCATAGAGAGACTCTTGCCTATGTGAAACTTGCAGGTTTTCGACAATCGGTTGCGATTCGGATTGATGAGAATCCGCGATCGAGTCTTGAGTTGTTGCCGCTTCTTGCAGATTTCGATCGACCTCTGGTTCGGTGTGAACCAGATTTTCTTCCGGTTTTTTTTCAGCCGCTGTCAGCCTTAAAAACACATCTTCCAGAGTAGCGCGAGAGCGACGCATTTCGCAGAGTCCGAATCCAGAGGCGAGGATAGCTGTGGCAATTTCTCGTCCGGGTTCTATGTCCGGTTCGCACATTGCCCGCAGGCGGTAGCGATTCACTAAAAATTGCTGGCTTGGAATCAATTCGATCGATCGCACTCCCGGCAATTGTTCCAAAGAAGGCAACAGCAGACTGTTTACCAAATCCGCCTCGCCTTCAACTTCGAGTTCGTAACCCTCTCCCACCGCCAACTCTCCCATCAAATTTTCGGGAGTACCTGCAGCGACGATTTTACCGCGATTGATGATGGTAACGCGGTTGCAAGTCATGCTGACTTCCGGCAGAATGTGCGTGGAAAGGATGATTGTGTGCTGGCCCCCAAGACTTTTGATTAAATTGCGGACTTCGATGATTTGCCGGGGGTCGAGGCCGACGGTTGGTTCGTCTAAGATAATGACGGGCGGGTCGTGGACGATCGCCTGGGCGATACCGACGCGCTGGCGAAATCCTTTAGAAAGCTTGCGGATTAAAACTTTGCGTTTATCAACCAGGCCGCAGCGTTCGATCGCGGAGGTAACTCGTCGCGCGCGATCGCCCGCAGGTACTTGCTTAATCCTTGCCACAAAAAACAGAAACCCTTCCACACTCATTTCTGGATACAGTGGCGGGTTTTCCGGCAGATAGCCGATGCGCTGTCTGACGGCCATCGAGTCTTCGTGAACATCCATGCCTGCGATGCGGGCCGTACCGCTGGATGCTGGCAAGTATCCCGACAAAATCCGCATGGTTGTGGTTTTGCCAGCGCCGTTTGGCCCCAAAAACCCCAGAATTTCTCCTGATTCGACCGAAAAAGACACGTCCGCGATCGCTGCGGTCGAACCGTAAGTTTTGCTTAAGTGTTCTACTTCAATCATTTGTCAGAAGTCACGCAATTTTAGATTTTAGATTTTAGATTTACTTTGCCAACCACAGGCGGGACGCCTGTTCCACGAAGTTGAGAGTCCCGCCCGATCGGCGGGTCGATCGAATTTATGGCGAAATTTTTAATTTGATTTTGTCTTCCAGTGTAGTCTGGCAAGAACCAAATCTATCATAAGGGTCGATCGTAGTTTGAAACAAAATGCTAGGTAGTAGGGGGGCGGAGCCCGGAAATGATTAGCCGATGTACATCGAATCGCTCCAACTGACGCACCCTACCAGTAGAGTCCGTGCCTAAGCGAACCCTCCACTAGCTGCCTTCGCTACAGAGGCGGGGCTGTTTCTAGGTTGAGTAGCGCTTACGCGCCCCTCCGCGTAACGCGACGAAAGCGGTTCGTTCAAAAAAATCTCAACTCCTTTTCCAAATCTTGATTTCCCCCAACCAACCCGCACTCACAATCGTCTTACCGTCGCTGCTAATCGCCACAGCGCTAACGTAGCCAGCATGACCGCTCAAATTACCTCTCAAATCCCCCGATCGCACATCCCAAAGTCTCACACTCTTATCCCAACTGCCAGTAACCAGCGTAGTGCCATCCCGACTGAATGCCACCGACCAAACTCCGTCTGTATGCCCGCTTAAACGACGAATTAACTGTCCATTTCCGGCATTCCACAACCCAACAGTGCCGTTGCTATTTCCCGCAGCTAAACTCTTGCCGTCGGGAGTAAAAGCTAGCGACAAAACCGACAAGTTTTTGCCGCTAATCGTGCGAATGGCTTGACCGCTAGCTAAATTCCACAACCTAATTGAACCGTCTTTGCTGCCGCTAGCTAAAGTTTTGTTGTCGGGACTAATTGCAACAGCATTCACCAACCCAGAATGCCCGGTCAAAGTCCGCAGCAATTCCCCCGTTTTCGGGTTCCAAATCTTAATCGTTTTGTCCCAACTGCCACTGGCTACAAATTGACCGTCGGGACTAACGGCAACGCTCGAAACTGCATTGGAATGCCCGCTCAAAGTGCGTACAACCGCGCCAGTTTCTAAATTCCAAATTTTCACTGTTTTGTCGTCGCTGCCGCTAGCTAACACCTTGCCATCCGCACTCGCGGCCAATGCGTTTACTGCTTCCGTGTGACCTTGCAGGGTAGTTTTTAATTGCCCGCCGGGAAAATTCCAAACTGAGATTGTGCCGTTGCTATTTCCTGTGGTAAAATAAGCTGAAGCTAGGGCAAGGGAACTGACAACTTCCGAAGGCCCTTTGAGGGTATTTGTAGCAGCAAAGGCGATCGCACTTGCGGGCGTGCGGGGCGCATTATTCGCCGGAGTTTTTGGGTTCCCCGCAGTAGGAGATTGGGGAACGACTGGCAGCGAAATAGTCGAGCGCCATTTCATGAAAGTATTAATTTCTATTCCCGCAGCCACGATTTTATCAGAGTTGTCCTCTAACCTGACAATGCCGTTAATTGCGACAACTCGGCCTGCGTCATCGAGCACCGGCCCGCCGCTCATTCCCGCTCTCACTAAGTTATTGTATACCAAAGTATAACCGTTCCAAGGAGTTTGGCGGCCGGTAAGCTGGCCTTCCGTGGCGATGAAAATCGGCTGTCTCAGAGAACCGCCGGATATCGGCCAGCCGGCCACATAAGCCTTGTTTCCCTTAGTTGCTGAGGAATTGGCTAATTGAGCCAGGGGGTAGCTTTGAGGGCTGCTGAACGGCACGACGGCTAAATCCATCCCTGGCACTCGCCGCACGAGGCTATAGTATACAGAGTGAGCTTTGCCGTCCGGAGTTACGACCTCGTAATCGCCGGCTTTATCGACAACGTGCCAGTTTGTGAGAATATAGTATGTGCTGCCTTGTTTCTCTAAAATTACTCCTGAACCGCCTTTTGTCCCCTGGATGCGAACAGTAATTTGTTGGGCAACGGTTTTAACTTTGTCGGCGGTTAATGCGAGGGCGATTTGAGGTGATGTCAGTGGGATGAGGGCGATCGAACTCAGGGCGATCGTAGCACTCAAAATAGCCGGAATTGTTCTGCTGTAATTCATTATTGTGTCAATTTAACATACCCAGATATCAACTGACGCATAAGTTATCCGGTTTGTGGCAGATTGACGGTTGACAACGCCAAAATGCCTGCGCGACGATCAAACTTTCGACATTCGCACAAGCCTCACAATATTTGACACAGCCCTCTGGCTACCAGAAAAATTTAGAATCGGGAACCACAAATAGACTCAACCATAGCAACTGGCTTATCTCTATTTTTTTCTTGGCAAATGATGAATTCAGCCAAACGCTGGTCGGAATATTTCCCATTAGCCATCCAGCCGAGGGGTGCGCCTGCGATCGCGCCGACTGCTAAACCAGTGATGAGGCTCCAAACAAGATGCTTTCGGGCGATCGGCTGTTGTTCCATAAAAATTTATCCTAAAGACTTACCCTTAGCAAGGGTAGCGCAAATAAAAGTTAATTTCTTCCTCCTATTTACTTATTTCCTAAGTAGTAACCCATTATTAAGTATCATGTCCTTCACAGTCCGCTTAACACAATCCCATGCGGCAATAATTAAGTATCCAAACTTAACAAAACCGATGGCAAGAAATACATGGTATTTAGAAACTGGGACAAAGAGTTAACTGAGGAAAATCTCCGAGAGCACATAACCAAAGCCAAAGAAGCATGGAAAAACGCTGAGGCTACAGAACCCCGCGCCGAATCCGGGTATTACAATCACAGGACTTACGCACGAACGCTATATATAGCGTACCCTCTTCCCAGACTAACTAGAGCGATTCCTGACGCTACCCCTC